>JBDLJI010000192.1:0-4617 GCA_039714455.1 Thermodesulfobacteriota bacterium | reverse complement strand
GTATTTAACTTATAATGCAATATATTATGTGTCGTTTTTTCCGGCAAGTTGCAGATTTTTTATTAAATGACCTTTGAGCGATATAATATAATTTTTTTTTAGTGTTTGGCTAGCCTGGTGAGTGTCATGAAGAAAACAACATTCAGAAGAGAAATGATCGGCAATGAAGGGATGCTCCTTCTGGATACTGTTCGACGGCTGAATCGCCGTGGTGCAGTGGCCCATCTGTTGAAATTGCTGCTGAAAACGCATCCGGCCGATCTGGCATGGGTTTTCAGGCACCTGACCACTGTTGAGCGCAAAAAAGTATTCAATGTCATTGCCCAGACGGAGATGGTGGGTGAGTTTTTAAGTGAAGTTGACCAGGCCATCATGCTGGAATTGGTCCATGACCTGACCCCTAAATTCATGGTGGCGGTTATATCCGAGATGGCCTCAGACGATGTGGCCGATCTGCTCGAGGCCCTTCCTGAGGAAATGGCCAACGAGATCAGGGAGCTCATGGTCAAGGAGGACAGGGATGAAGTAGATGATCTTCTGCAGTACCATCCTGAATCGGCAGGCGGACTCATGTCGCCGGATTTCCTGGCGCTTGACGGCGAACTCAGTGCCGGAGATGCCGTAAAAATTGTCCAGGAGCGCAGTGAGGAAATGGAGATGTCTTTTTATCTCTATATCACCCGTGAAGATGGACAGTTGGCAGGCGTAATTTCACTGCGCGAACTCTTAATGCATCCACCTTATCGGCAGCTTAAGAATATAATGAATACCAATGTTACTGCGGTTACCACAGATACCAATCAGGATGAAGTGGCTCATGTTATCTCCCAGTACAATATCCTGGCGGTTCCTGTTGTGGACAGCAGTTATAAGCTGGTTGGAATAGTAACCGTTGACGATATTATTGATGTTATCAGGGAGGAGGCCTCGGAAGATTTTCTGCGCATGGCTGGTGCCGGTAAAGACACTGAAATACTTCTAAAGTCAACGATGGCAAATGCCATGACCCGTGCACCGTGGTTGTTTGCCAGCTGGGTAGGCGGTATCATGGCCATGTTAATCATTACATTTTTTCATGATGAACTGCAGAAAGTTCTTGCTCTTGCAGCCTTCATCCCCATCGTCATTGGTATGGGTGGCAATATAGCAACCCAGTCCAGCACCATCATTATTCGCGGTATTGCCACCGGCAGGGTCAATATGCAGGAGCTTTCCAGGGTTATCTTTAAAGAAATGCAGGTCGGTTTGATTCTGGGTGCAGTATATGGGCTTTTTTTAGGGGTCCTGGCATTTTTCGGCTATAGTGAACCGACTTATTTAGGCCTGGTTGTGGGCCTCTCAGTGTTTTTTGTCATGACCATGTCGGCAACAGTCGGCACTTTCGTACCCTTGATTTTAAAGAAGCTGGATTTTGATGCGGCTATCGCCACAGGGCCATTTGTGACAACGTCCATAGATATACTCGGTGTGCTCGCTTATTTCCTCATAGCAAAATCCTTGCTGAGCCTCTAGTTATTTCTGTGTTTTCTGCAGGAGCTTTTTTCTGTGCCTGGCGTATTCCCTCAGGTCGCCGGCAGTGTCTGATTCATCAATAATTTCCCTGCCTACTATCTCTTCAATAATATCCTCCAGGCTGATGACCCCTGTAACGGAGCCGTATTCATCCACAACCACAAAGAGGTGAACCCGCTGTTCAAAGAACTCCATCATGATCTTATTGAGCGGAGCAGCTTCAGGTACAAAATGGACCGGCTGCATCAACTCAGACAGTTTCTTGCCCACCAACCCTTCAGACAGGCTGAGCATTATACTTCTGCTTAAGACAATACCGACTATATCATCCTGGTTTTCATCATAGACCGGGACCCTGCTGTGTCTGTTCCACTGTTTCTTCATCTTCAAGGCTTCAGCAATTGTAAGATGTTCACTGAGGCTGAAAACAACCGTTTGAGGTGTCATTACTTCGTGTACGGTTTTATCCTGCAGCTTGAGAATATTATCTATGACCTTTTCCTGCTGCGGTTCAATTTCACCGGCTTTTCTTCCCAGGACTGCAACAGCCTGAATTTCTTCGATTGAAACCAGGTCCTCTTTATTCTGTTCCGGAATGAGTTTGGTGACTGCCTGGCAAAGCCAGATCAACGGACTCATGACTTTTACGAGGCCGTTGAGCGGTATGGCAATCCAGGAAGCAAGGTTTTTGGCATAGGCAACCCCTGCTGTTTTGGGAAGTATTTCTGAAAAAAGCAGAATGGCGAGAGTAAAGAAAATAGAAAACCAGATAAGGTTTTCTTCACCAAATACAACTGCGGCTGAGGCGCCTGCAACTGCAGCACCCATGGTATTGGCAATGGTGTTCAGTGTCAGGATGGCGGTAATCGGCCGCTGTATATCTTGTTTCAGATTATTCAGGACAGGCCCTGATTTTTTCCCGGACCGGGTCATTACCTCGACATGGCTCAGGGGTACAGAGTACAGCACTGCTTCAATTATACTGCAGAATGCAGAAACGATGATGGCAATTCCTGTTGCCAGAACCAATTGAGTGACCAATGGATTTCTCCTTGAATAGATGTGCCTGTTTTATAAAAAAGTGCTGATGGTGAGTAACGAATGCAGCAAATGTTGTGTCGGAATCGAAGATAGGGAACGAAGTGAGACTTCGAAACACCATTCGGACACATATTCCGTTTGTAACCATCTGATTTTATTAGGTGCCACTATCCCTGCTTGGACTTTTTCAGAATACATCATATGTTGGAGATCATGCACAACTATGGTAAAAGGGTAGGGCTCTAATATTTTGATCATATTTGTGTCATATTGTATACAATGGGCTTCAAAGTAGAAAGATAAAAAGGATTGGTTCAAAAAAATAAAAATTTGAAATTATGGCTTGAGGCTCCAATGCGGAGCAATAACATTTGGAGAATACCATGATAATTAAGATCACCACCCGGGATGTGGAAAAATATAAGGGCGATATGCTTGTTTATTTTGTGTATCAGCTGAAGAAAAAAGTACCGGTCTGTGAAAATAAACATGTTCAGAATACTATCAGGCTTGCCTTTCAGGCGGGAGATTTTTCCGGCAAGGAAGGTGAGACTCTCCTGTTTTACCCACCGGGTAAAGGAAAAATTCCGGCCAAGAGGATCCTGGTGGTCGGTCTTGGTAAAGCAGAGGAAGAAAAGAGCAACAATGGCCTGCCCCCTGCTGACATGTGGCGCGAGAATTACCGGAAGGCAGGCGGCAAGGTCTCCGGGACGGCTTTGAAGACCCGGGCCTCCAAAATTATGGTTGTTATACCGGAGCCTTTTATCCTGGACCGGCAGGAAACAACGGAATGTATGACCGAAGGGCTTTTGCTGGGGGCTTACCAGTTTAGGAAATACAAGAAGACAGTGGAAGAGGATGAACCGCAGAGCGAGATCACAGAGGTCCTTCTTTATACAGACAGGGAAAAGTCCGCTGTCAAAAAAGGCATGACAGTTGGAAAAGTGGCAGCACTTGCCGGTGCTGCTGCGAGGGACATGGCAAATGAACCGGGAAATGTCTGGACCCCGGCCAGTTTTGCTGAATTCGGGCGAAAACTTGCAAAGACTTATAACTTCTCCTGCAGGGTTTTATCCAAGGCAAATATGCAGCGTTTGAAAATGGGTGGCATTTTAGGGGTTAACAGCGGTTCGGCTCAACCCCCGAAGATGGTTATCCTTGAGTATAAAACTTCTGCCCGTAATCCAACACTGCTTATGGTGGGTAAAGGCTTGACCTTTGATTCAGGCGGTATAAGTCTCAAGCCTCCCACGGGTATGGAGGAAATGAAGTTCGACATGTGCGGTGGGGCTGCAGTGCTTGGTGCCATGCAGGCTGTGGGTGAGGAGCAGCCAAAGGGGATCAATGTGATCGGTATCGTGCCGACCACGGAAAATCTGCCAGGACCCAGTGCCTTAAAGCCGGGTGATATCATCACTATTTATGGCGGCAAAACAGTTGAGGTTATAAACACGGATGCTGAAGGACGTTTGATCCTGGCAGATGCGCTGGCATACGGCATCAAGCAATACAAACCAGACGCAGTGGTGGATCTGGCGACGCTTACCGGTGCAGTGGTTATCGGCCTTGGACATCATCGAACCGGCCTGTTAAGCAATGATGACGGGTTGTCGCAGAAGGTCATGGCTGCCGGTGACAGAAGCGGTGAACCTCTCTGGCGACTGCCTTTGGGCCCCGAATATTCCAAGCAGATCAAGTCCAAGGTTGCAGATATGAAAAATGTCGGTAATCGTGCCGCAGGCACCATTACAGCGGCAGCGTTTCTGCAGGAATTTGTCGGGGATGCTGTCTGGGCCCATCTTGATATTGCCGGAACAGCCTATAATTTCACAGAAAAGCCCTATATACAGAACAAGGGACCTTCCGGTATAGGGGTGAGAACCTTACTTGAGCTTATTCGCAACTGGAAACAGGGTTAACCCGCATTTCTCACGAACATTTCAGCATTCAATAGTGAATGGTGAAAGTCTGAGGGCATAGAAGATGGTATACAGGATATTAACAGGAACAGAGTGTTTACGAATGGTGTAGATGAAAAAATATGCTGAACTGTTCGCACAAGGC
>JBDLJI010000191.1:0-4634 GCA_039714455.1 Thermodesulfobacteriota bacterium | reverse complement strand
CCTTGTCGTTGAGCTGGGCTTCAATCAGGAGGTTGAGTATGGTCCGGAAAACAGGCCCGGGTCGGTAGCCAAGTTCCTGTAGGTCACGTCCGCTGATCAGGGGCTGGACATTGCGCAGCCTGGTTACATACCGTGAAACATCCCTCTGGATATATTTTTTGCGGGCAATGGTCATCAGGTAGAGCAACCCCTCGTTTTCAAGATCGCAGAGCAGCCAGTAAATTTCACTGGGCTTCATGAAGGGACGGCGCAGCATGTCAAGGGCAATACGCTCCACTTCTGTTTTCTGACGAACCAGCAGCTTACTCTGTTTTTCCGGCAGTTCGAAGCGGTCGCAGAAGTTGAGCAGTTGCCTGATTTTTGAGCGGCTGAAAATAGCCAGCAGGTACACGAACCAGGGCTCAAACTGCTCCTTTAAATAAAGCAGTTTAAACCAGGCAACCGATTTTTCGGCCTGGGTCATGACGTGGACAAAGCGGCGGTCGATATTCAGGTTGGGACGCAGGTCCGGCCAGAGAAAGGGGAAGAGTTTGAAATAGGCCATCCGGCGGAGTGAGGCCAGGGGATGGTCTTCGGACAGGATCAATTTCAGCTCACCAAAAAAGCGAGGTCCGGAAAAACGTTCAAACAGGTGCATCTGGACTGCATTTTTGATCAGCTTTTCAGCATGTCGGGTAATCTGGAAATCCAGGCGCTGTTCAAAGCGGATAGCCCGAAAAATCCGGGTCGGGTCTTCTACGAAACTTAAGTTATGCAGTACCCGGATTCTGCGCTCCTTGAGATCGTTCTGGGAGTTGAAAAAATCCACCAGGGTGCCGAACCGTTCAGGGTTGAGCTGAATGGCCATGGCGTTGATGGTAAAATCCCGGCGGTACAGGTCAAGCTTGACGGAACTCAGCTCCACGGTCGGCATGGCAGCCGGGTACTCATAATATTCCAGCCGGGCCGTGGCAACATCAATGCGCATACCGTCCTGCAGGATCACAGTGGCGGTTGCAAATTTTTCATGGGTGCGAACGGTTGCCTGCTTACGTTTGGCAAACTCCTTGGCAAACAGGATACCGTCTCCTTCCACCACGATGTCAATGTCCAGGTTCTTGATCTGCAGCAACAGGTCGCGTACGAAGCCGCCCACAGTGTAGGCATGCATATCAAGATCCTCGGCCGTTTCGCCGATTTCACGCAGCAGGAGCATGATGTCCCTGTTCAGCGATTCGGTCAGCATGGTGCTGATATTGCGGGTTCGTTCCGTGGACGGATGCTCGTCTTGCAGTAGGTTGCGCGGCAGGTTGGCGGGGTCGTTGACCAGCAGGTTGAGCAGATCGGTTCGTGTGATTACTCCGCAGATTTTGTGTTCTCCCTGAACAATTGGGATCAGCCGCTGTCGGTTTTCAATGATCAGCTCCTGGATATCGGCCAGGGTGGAAGTTAAATGGGGTCAGAGTAAAATTAAATTTTGAACTAACACTTTGTAAGTATAAGGTTTGTTGAAATCCAAATCCAGACACAATGGCCAGGCTTCCAAGAATATCACCGGTAGGTATCCCCGTTCACCTCATCCAACGAGGAAATAATAGGCAGGCTTGTTTCGCATCCGTTGAAGACCATAGAGTCTATGCATCTTTGCTAAAAGAATACTCCCAAAAATATAAAGTTGAGCTTTATGCGTGGAAGCAAGCTGGTCAGGCTTGACTTATGGGTGTTTTCGTGAAAAGCTTCAGGGTTCAAACACCCATAAGTCAAGCCTGACCCGTTATATGATATAATTAAATGTCCCCCTTTTCTTTCATACTCTATTGCAGTCAATTATTAGGCTAAAATCCAATTGGCTTTTTTGCAAAATGATGGTAGTGGATTGATTTCTTAATTATTAGCTATCCACCAAAATAGACTATTTCATCATACATCATTAAAATTTTACTGAAAAAAGGTAATTAATGGAAATTTATTTAAACTACATAGCTAATATAATAAAGGAACAGCTTTTATTAAGTTTATTTGTTGTCAGTATGAGTGCCTATCTTTTCTTTTCGCTTAACAAAGTAGGAAGATCATTTAACAAAATCACAAAAGACGTTAGGAAGTTTCGGAAAAACATATTGAGAGCGGTCAGTGTGGATGATAAAAAAAAAGAGGTCAAAATACTTGAGCATTTATCCGACAACAAAACTGCAGTAACATGGGAGCTACTTGATAGTGATATTAAAAATGTTTTTTTAAAAAGTATCTTCAAGTATGAATGGCATTCAGTGAGAGAAAATTGTAGTTTTAAGAATTCTGAAGGAGGAGTTATGCGTTTTGATTCCGAAAGGTCATACAACATTTTCAGCCTTGAGAACATTGAAGATAATCATTTACCTATGTCGTTTCTTGGTTTTTGTGGAAATTTCCTTATCTCTTTGGGGGTAATAGGAACATTTTTAGGCCTAGTTTTAGGGGTCAACTCGGCAAGTACTGGATTGGCATCAACAGATGCTGCTGTAGCTAGAGAATCATTAAAAGAGTTGCTCGATGGTGCAGGACTCGCTTTTATTACGTCTCTTCTTGGAATTACATATAGTACACTTTTATCGGGATACAAAATGAAAAAAGAAGCCAAACTTGAAAAAGAGGCTTCTTTTACAGGAAAATGTATTCGCTCAATCTTTCCTTTCCACGAGTCGTCGACAATTCTTTACGAGGTCCGCGATAACACGTCGGATATCATGACTGCTCTTATAAAGCAAAACAAGTATCTTTCAGGAGATAATTGATATTGTATGAAAAAGAAGACTGATGAAAATATTTACGCTGTTTTTTCTGATTTGATGACCGGTTTGATGTTTATATTTGTAATCGCTTTAATAGCATACATGCTAAATTTCAATCAGCAAAATACTCAGGAGGAACAATTGAAATCCGATCTGCGTAATCATCTTTTCTTAAAAAGTGATTTAATGAAATCGATATCGAGAGAATTAAAACGGTTCGGAATTAAACATAAAGTAGATAATGACATGGGAGTGCTTCGTTTCACTTCTGACTACTTGCAATTTGAGAGTGGAACAGCAAAACTGAGTAATGATCAAATAAAATACCTGTTCGGCGTATCCAAAGCACTTGAGAACGTCCTACCTTGCTACTCACAGAAAGAAAATAATAAGCTTTTTGTTCAGAATTGTCGAAAAGATACTCGTGGAAAAATAAAGTCTGTCTTGATTGAGGGACATACAGATAATACTCCATTAAGAAAAACTGGAAATTCAATTAAAGATAATATGGATCTCTCAACTCAACGGGCAAAAACAGTCTTGACGACCATAGTTACTAAAAACTTGGAAACTCTATTGAACAGAGAAGGTGACATGTTATTTGCAATCGCCGGTTATGGGGACAAAAAACCATTGAGAAGGCATAAACAAGTCAAAGCAGATCCAGTAAATAGGAGAATTGACATTCGTTTTCTGCTTTATGCCCCCTGGGACAAGAAGTAGAAAATATACTTAAATAGCTTTGCTAAAGTCTCGATCATTCTTGAATATAACTTCTCCGGCATTACCTCGATTGATTACATGATAATAAGCGCCGGGATATTCTATTCGTAAAGGCCTTGCCATCCGCTCCCCCTGTAAATCTGTTAATGATGATCAGGAAAAATAGTTTAGATGGAACAGGTTAAGTTGTCAATTCTTAATTTTTAAGATGTGACCCTAGTTTGTTTCTTAGGCGTATATGTTGTCCCTGATCTGCATTAGGAACAGCAAGGGTCAAAAAATCATTATCATAGCCAGGCCCTTCCCAGGTCACTTCGAAATCACTTCCAGCCTTTACAGAAACAGGTGCTTTAAGCTGAGCCTCAACAGGGGTGATCTCTATGTCTGTCCGACCGATGACCTTGTGAGAATAGAGTGAACATATCTCAGTTCATATTTACCGGGTTCACCAGGGGCAGTAATTACAACAGGATTGCCGGTTTCTGTGTAAGAGTATTCATCATGTTCTGCATCATGGCTGCCTTTTTTTGCAATGGCAATATAATCGTTTCTGCTGTCCGGCCCCTGCCATGTCACCTTGAAGGAAGCACCTGCTGGAGCAGAATCGGGTCCGTTAAGTTCTGCCGTACCCGGTTCTTCTATCACAGGCAAAGGTGCTTCTTTTACTTCTTCGACTGTCTTGAAAAGTGCATCACGCAAAGCAGCAGCATTGTCTGCCGCAAGGAAAAGGCCGCCGGTTTTATCCGCAAGGCATTTTAAATAGGCCTGTTCTTCCTTTGAGATACCAAAACCGACTACATGAATGGTAAAGTCAACACCTGTCATGGCCAGTTCGTCTGCCAGTTTACAGGGATCAACATTACAGGTCTCAAGTCCGTCACTGACCAGAATAACGGTAGCCCGTTCTTCTTCATAGCGAAGGGCGAGGGCTGCCTGCCTGACGGATTCGCTCAAAGGAGTTTTTCCTTTGGGGCTGATCGCATTGATTTAAATAAAATAAAAAGGGGTCAGAACTATTTATTGTCCCCGCATACACAACAAATAAATCTGACCCCTTTTCCGTTTAAATAGGCCTGTTCTTCCTTTGAGATACCAAAACCGACTACATGAATGGTAAAGTCAACACCTGTCATGGCCAGTTCGTCTGCCAGTTTACAGGGA
>JBDLJI010000190.1:0-4665 GCA_039714455.1 Thermodesulfobacteriota bacterium | reverse complement strand
TATTTTGAAATCCTTGAGGATTTGGATCAGCAGAGCCTGCCTGTACGAATTGAAGGCTGTGGCCGCATTTGCTACAAGAGCGAAGATAAAATTAGTCCTGAGTCAGCAGAGCCTTTTATTCGGAATATAATTAAGCATGGTCATAATTCGGTCACTGAAATGGCGGTACTGACCTTAAAAATTCAATATGACACGGAATCCATTGCAAGCAAGTTTTTTAATTTGATGCCTAAGTTTTTGATAGTGGACAAGGTGGACAAGAAGGAACTTCTTGTAACAGGAAGTATCCGGGCATTCAGAGAGTTGTACCAGTCAAACCCATCTGTAAAAATGGTGAAGGCCATTGCAGAGTATCTTAGCAGCCGCCATCCTCTTTTTTATGAAGATTTGCTTCCGGAAAGAGGCTTGTTAAAGCAGGAAGGGGTGAAGGTTGAGAAGGTTCCTCTGGAGGCGGTAGATTCTTTTTCTGCAGATCTTCTGGCCAGGCATCGTCATGTTGCGGTCCTCTTTGTTGTGAACCGGGCTATTACCCACGAGATAGTAAGACACAGGCCTGTATCCTATTTACAGGAAAGCCAGAGATACTGCAGGTACAGCCAGGATAAATTCGGCAGCGAGGTAACCTTCATCAAGCCCATGTTTTTTAAAGATGGGAGTGAAGAGTACAGCCTCTGGGAGAAAGCAATGCAGGATACTGAGAAAATTTATCTCAAGCTTCTGGAAACCTCTTCACCACAGGCTGCCAGGACTGTTTTGCCGAACTCCTGTAAAACTGAATTGATAACCTTTGCCAATCTTCTTGAATGGCTTCATATTTTCAAATTGCGCACCTCGAAAGGGGCTGAGCCCTCCATGCGGGAAGTCACAATTCCGTTGCTTAAAAAGTTTCAAGAAAAATATCCAGCAATTTTTGATGGAGTTAAGGCAGGCGTATAGGTATTTCTACTTGCTTTTTTGTTTTAATTGTTGTTATTACTTTGATTCTGAGTTTTCTGTGTACAGATAATTCGAACATCAAAGTCGCTTGGGTTTGGGGTATTTGTAATATTATAAAACTTTGTGAAATTAAGGAGGGTACGAAATGGCTTATAACGCGGTGGAAATGGCAGACTGGCAAATATCAGAAGCTGCTGAAAAAAACATGCCCACTCCAGAAGAATGGAGAGAGAAGCTTGGGCTTGAGAAGGAAGAAATGCTGCCCATGGGCAGGTTGGCCAAGCTCGATTTTCTGAAGATCATTGACAGGCTTAAGGATAAACCAGATGGAAAATACATTGAGGTTACCGCCATTACTCCAACACCTCTGGGCGAAGGTAAGAGCACCACCTCATGCGGTTTGATGGAGGGTATGGGCAAGCGAGGATTAAATGTTGGCGGCGCTCTGCGTCAGCCAAGCGGCGGCCCGACCATGAACGTCAAGGGTACGGCGGCCGGCGGTGGCAACTCCCTGCTGATTCCTATGACTGAGTTCTCCCTGGGACTAACCGGTGATATCAATGATATCATGAATGCCCATAATCTGGGCATGGTGGCCATGACCTCCCGCATGCAGCATGAGCGGAATTATAATGATGAGCAGCTGGCCAGGCTGACCGGTATGCGGCGGCTCGATATTGATCCCACCCGGGTTGAGATGGGCTGGATCATTGATTTCTGCGCCCAGGCCCTCAGGAATATCATCATCGGTCTTGGCGGCCGTTATGACGGTTTTACCATGCAGTCGAAATTCGGTATTGCTGTGGGTTCTGAGTTGATGGCCATTCTGGCCGTGGCTACAGACCTGGCAGACCTGAAAGAGCGGATTAATGACATTACCGTGGCCTTTGACAAGAGCGGCAAGCCGGTAACCTGCCGTGACCTGGAAGTGGGCAATGCCATGGCCGCCTTTATGCGCAACACAGTCAATCCAACCCTGATGTGTACCGCCGAGTACAATCCCTGCCTGGTACACGCCGGCCCCTTTGCCAATATAGCCGTGGGACAGTCGTCGATCATCGCCGACCGGGTTGCTTTAAAACTTTTTGATTACAATATTACAGAGTCCGGTTTTGCCGCTGATATCGGTTTTGAGAAATTCTGGAACGTCAAATGCCGATTCTCAGGCCTTAAGCCCCATGTTTCAGTCCTGACAGCTACCATCCGCGCCCTGAAGATGCACGGCGGCGGTCCCAAGGTGGTTGCCGGCAAGCCGTTGGATGAGGCTTACACCAAGGAGAATGTGGAACTGGTCGAAAAGGGCTGCGAAAACATGGTCCATTTGATCGGGGTGATCCGCAAGGCAGGTATTAATCCGGTGGTCTGCATCAACCGTTTCTATACCGATACCGATGCAGAGTGCAAAGTCGTCCGCAGGATTGCCGAGGCAGCCGGTGCCCGGTGCGCCGAGTCCAAGCATTGGGAACTGGGCGGCGACGGAGCCCTGGAGTTCGCCGATGCGGTGGTCGATGCCTGCAACGAAGAAAACGACTTTAAATTCCTCTATCCCCTGGAAATGAAACTGCGTGACCGTGTAGATGTCATCGCCCGGGAAGTCTATGGCGCCGACGGCGTAGATTGGGAGCCCCAGGCCAATACCAAGGCCGAGATGCTGGAAAACGATCCAAAGTACGCCGACTTTGCCACAATGATGGTCAAGAGCCACCTGAGTCTTTCCCACGATCCGACCAAGAAGGGCGTGCCTAAAGGCTGGCGCCTGCCCATTCGCGACGTGTTGATTTATTCCGGCGCTAAATTCCTGTGCCCCTGTGCCGGTGCCATCAGCCTGATGCCTGGCACCAGCTCCAATCCGGCGTTCCGTCGAATTGACGTTGAAACCGACACTGGTAAGGTTACTGGTCTGTTCTAACAGGAAAAACTATTTTTCAGACAGGAATTGTCTGAAAAAATATCAAGGCGGGTCAGTGAGGCAGGATGCTTCATCTGGCCCGCCTGCTTTTTTTATTTTATTTTTTTATGCATAGGGTGTAAACTCGATTATTTCTTTAAATATATCTAATATCTTATTGAATGTAGCAAAAAATCAGACAATTTTCTTATGGCTATACCACAAAATCTCAGAAACGCTCCCCCCAGACCTGCAACTGGCAGAAGACTTTCCGGTGCTATAAATAAATCGAGCCTGAGTGGAACGGTTAAAGACCAGTCAGGTGCCGGCAGGGTCCGTATTGGTGACATGCTGCGAAAGGAAGGTTATATAACTGCCAATCAACTGGATCATGCCATAAAGGTCCAGAAAAAGAGCAGAATGCGTCTTGGCAGGATTCTGGTTAAGCTCGGCCATATAGATGAAGAAACCATTCTTAATGTTTTAAGCCGCCTGCATGGCTTCCCGGCGATAACAATCTCGCGGGAAACCCCCAATGCTGAAGCCATGCAGATAATGCCCTATGAGATTGCCAAGAAATATATAGCCTTTCCTCTGAGTATCATACCCAGCACAAAAACCCTCAAGGTTACCATGGCAGAACCGACTGATACTTCTGCCGTGGAGGCTATGCAGGCTGAAGTCAAGATGAAGTTGACGGTCTGTGTTTCCACGGAAAATGATATCATTGGTGCCTACCATACCCACTACCAGATCAGTGATGAAGAGTTCGCCCTTTACAAGGACGAGGAAGAGGTAGAGGAAGAAGAGGTGTCTGTTGAGGAGGCGGCAGAAGACTTTGGTGCTCTGGCCTCGGAGGCTGCAGATGAGCTTGATTTTGGAGTTCCAGATGAAGAAGATTTTGTAGAGTCTTACTCCTATTCAGATGCCCCGATCATTAAGCTGGTGAACGGTATGCTGCTCAAGGCAGTCAAGGACGGTGTGAGTGACGTCCATGTTGAGCCGTATGAGAAGAATTTTCAGGTGCGTTATCGTCTTGACGGCTCTCTTTATAAATCAATGAACCTGCCGATGTCCATCAAAAATGCACTGGTTTCGAGGGTGAAAATTCTGGCCAATCTGGATATTACCGAACGGCGGGTACCCCAGGATGGACGTATCAAGTTGAAGCTCGGTAAGAACAAGGCTGTTGATTTTCGTGTTTCCACGCTACCCACCCTGTTTGGCGAAAGTATTGTTCTGCGTATTCTTGATCAGTCCAGCTTGAATGTTGACTTGACCAAACTTGGTTTTGACACGAAGACCTATGATATACTCAAGAAATGTCTCTACAGGCCGCAGGGTCTACTGCTTGTTACAGGCCCAACCGGTAGCGGTAAAACGGTTACCCTATATTCAGCACTTAACGCTCTGAACCGGGAAGACACCAAGATTTTGACTGCTGAAGATCCGGTAGAGTTTAACTTTAAAGGTATCAACCAGGTTAATGTGCACCAGGAAGTGGGTATGACCTTTCCCGCTGCATTGAAGGCTTTTCTAAGGCAGGACCCGGATATCATCATGGTCGGTGAGATTCGTGATATGGAAACTGCGGAAATCGCCATCAAGGCCGCTATGACAGGCCATCTTGTTTTCAGTACCCTGCATACCAATGACAGTGCTGCGACCATCGGTCGTCTGGTTGACATCGGTGTTCCTTCTTTCATGGTGGCCTCATCTGTTACCATGGTCCTTTCTCAGCGTCTTGGCAGGAGGCTCTGTGTTAACTGTAAGAAGGTTGTAACCCATTATTCTGAAGATGACCTTATTGCTGCGGGGTTTTAACCTGAAGAGATTCCTGA
>JBDLJI010000189.1:0-4685 GCA_039714455.1 Thermodesulfobacteriota bacterium | reverse complement strand
TCTTCCACAACAGGACGGGTATCAAAGGCCTCGACCCGGGCTCCGAGACGACGGCCCGTGGCTATAGCCTGCAAGCCGGCAACCCCTACACCGATTATAAATATGCGTGACGGTTTAATCGTTCCGGCAGGAGTAGTCATCATCGGCAGGATTTTATCCAACTGCTCTGTCCCGATAATAACAGCCATGTACCCACCGAGATTAGCCTGGGAACTTAAAACGTCCATTTTCTGGGCAACTGTAGAGCGCGGCAGCATTTCCAGACTGACACAGCTAATGGAACACTCCTTCATCTTATCAACCAGTTCAATCTCATTGAACGGATCAAGATAGCTGATGTGAATACACCCTTTTTTCATTAACTCGACTTCTTCCATGGGCGGCTTGCGCAAGCGCAGGACAATATCCGCAGACTGGAGCAGTCCCTTCCTGTCGCTGTTGACTGTTGCCCCTACTTTTTCGTAGTCAGCGTCCTCATACCGGCAGGTCATACCCAATCCGGATTCGATTTCCACCTCGGCACCGAGCTTGACAAGCTTGTCAACTGTTGGTGGAATGAGAGGAACTCTCGTCTCGCCCTCGAAAGTTTCTTTCATTACTGCAATTTTCATAACGGCCTCTTTCTTTTAAAAAAGATGGAGTAAAACAACTTTATGTTGTAACAAAAAAAATATAGGGTGAAGCTTTGAGCAAGTTCACCCATTGTTGATTGGTGTTAAAAAGTAGAATTACAAACCTAAAATAATTCTTAAAACACTTCAGGATTGAGCCAATTACCACATTTTATGGATAATTGCACCCCAAAATATATTTTTTTATCCTCCTGAATCCGTATCTCACTATGCAATATGCATTAAACCAAAAAATTGTCTGCTGCTTCTTTAAAATACGCTTGCAAAAAAAGCTGGCGATCCTTGTTTGTTTTAATTTATTTTTACAGTATTATATGATTGTTTTGGATTTGAAGTTTACAAATTGTTTTTCATCATAGGGGATATAAATGCCAAAAAGTACTTTCCTGCTTATTATCAGTCTTCTCTGTTTTTTTCTGTTTGCCGCACAGGCCAATGCATATCAGTGTGTCAGTAACTCCACCGATTTTCAGACAGCTCTTACTGAAATTTCTACTGATAATGAAATAAGACTTCAAGCGGGCACTTACACAATTGCAGCGGGTTCTGCCAGCCACTTTGTAGTAAATCACGACGATTCGCTGGAAATAAGCGGGGGCTGGAATGCAGGCTGTTCAACCCAGACAGCAGGGAGCCCTGGTCTGACGATACTGGCAGGAAACGCCACCCAGGATGACCCTGGCGGTGTCCTGTCGGTAACAATTGATGCCAATTTATCAGCCGCTACTGTTACCATTCACAATTTAACCATCAGTAATGGAAGCTCGGTTGGATCAGGCGGTGGTTTATATTTTCTCCATACAGGCAATTCTGCCCTTATTGTTACTGTAGACATTTATGATATTATTGTTGAAGACAACGAAACGGCCAATTTCGGTGCAGGAATGCAGATATGGGACAATGGCTCCCTGAGAGGCATGTTTGTGGATATCTCTGATTGCATTGTTCAGAGAAATTTTGTGGCTACCGCAGCAGATGGTCCTGGTGGCATCTCTGTAGAGGTCCCCTTTTCTGTGGGAGCAAAGATGGCAGATACCACAATCTCCAACTGTCAGGTACTGAATAACGATGCCGGTGTGCTGGGAGCCGGTATTTATATCGATTCCGGCACAGGTGATACCAACCTGTTCAATAACATTGTAGCCGGAAACTCTGTTTCAAATGATAACGGTGGAGGCGTTTATATAAACAACTCTGACGAGGGGGGGGGTGACATTTCCCTTACCAATAACACTATTACGGAAAATGTGGCCACTGGCAATGGAGGCGGCCTTTACGTTAACCTTGCCAATCCCACATCCGGCCTTGATATCTACAACAATATCATTTACAGCAACAGTGCCACGGGAGATGGCGATGATATTTATATAGCCAATCTGGATCCCAATGATATTGCCATTAATAACAATGATTTTAATTACACCTCGCCCACAGGCTTCGGCATAGACGATGATACCAACCTCACCCCTGACCTCACTACTGCGGGTAACATAAACGCCGACCCTGATTTCGAAGATCCTGCTTCTGATGACTACCATCTCCTGGGTACTTCACCAGCTATTGACGCTGGCGAAAACCTGGCCCCTGAACTGCCGGCAACGGACATTGAAGGAGAGGACAGGATCCAAGATGCCACCGTGGATATGGGCGCCTATGAATTCCCAGGCACTCCCGGTGGTGGCGGCGGTGGCGGAACCACTCCTCCAGCCGAGGAAGGCGGCTCAGGATGTTTTATTGCAACAGCAGCCTATGGCAGCTACATAGCTGACGATGTCATGATTCTGAGGGAATTCAGGGATGAGCATCTCCTGACCAATCCGGCAGGCAGGGAATTTGTCAGATTATACTATGCCTATTCACCGCCGATAGCAGACTACATAGCTGAGCGTGACACCCTGCGTCTCCTTACCAGAATGTCTTTGACGCCCCTGGTGTTTTCTGTCAAAAATCCATTGGCGGCAGGATTAATTTTTATGATGCTTGGAGTCTTTCTGGTGGGAGGTTTGCTGAGAAAACCTGAGGAATAATTTCATATTTTTATTCATTCCATAAGCAAGTCATCTAAGCTGTGCTCAGTTTCTAAGGAGAGTGCCTAAAAGTAACTCTTTTTTTAAACGTTCATTTTTAGCTGATCGTTTTAGGTTTGTTGTTTTCTGTATATTTATCGAGGAAGGCAGGGCATAAAAGCCCTGCCTTTTTTCTTCACAGTAGACATCATTTAATTACTTAGTGACTTAATATACATTTTGAGCGAGCGCATGGCGACGGTACGCCCGTCTATCTTTTCACCAGCCATTTGTCCGACAAGACACTTGTTGACCAGCTTGGAAAGCTTCTTCTTTTCCCCTACATTTTCCAGCCCCTTGCCACCTGCATGGCAGCTGTTACAGGATGACTCATTTGATGAACTTCCAAGCTTAGAGTCATTAAACATTTCCATACCTGATTCCACTGAACTTTTACTGGCTCCCAATACGCTTGTTCCTGTCATAAGAAACAGGGTTGCTACTGCTGCTGCAAATATTTTTTGTTTCCTCATTGTTCCCTCCTTTCAAAATTTATTTAACATTTCGTATCATAACCATTTCTTACCGCGGTACCTTTCCGGATGGTTATTTATCGCAGCAAAAAAACCTTGGGTCAACGCCAAGAAAAAAACAGATAAATGCCAGGGAATATCTACTATTTTTATTGCCCAATATAATTTGTCCTTTAGTCTCTTTTTCTTCATGGACAAGGGGATTTATCCCTTTGACAGGGTCAAAACAAGTACTTATTTTTTTATATAGAAGGAAACCTTTATTGAATGCAAAGCCACATCTATATCCCATGGGGTTGAGACAGAAATGTGGCATATGGATAGCAATTGAAAGGAGGTGATCGTATGAGCATTGTGCTATGGAAACCAATTGATGAACTGACAACGATGCGGCGTGATTTAGACAGTCTCTGGGACCGGTTCTTCCCGGAAAAACGCTTCCATGAGAGGTTTGTTACCCAGGAATGGCTGCCGTCAATTGACCTGACGGAAACCAAGGACACGCTGGTTGTGGAGGCAGAACTGCCAGGCCTGGAAGCAAAGGATGTTGAACTGACCATCACGGACGATATTCTCACCATCAGGGGTGAAAAAAAGGAAGAGAAGGAAGAAAAGGATAAGCACCACTTCTTTGTTGAAAGGTACTGCGGCTCCTTTGAACGGAAGATCAAGCTGCCGACCCTTGTCAAAACGGACAAGATTGATGCAACCTTTGACAAAGGCATTTTGACCATCAATCTGCCAAAATCCGAGGAGGCCAAAAAGAAAGAAATCAAGATCAAAGTGCATTAAATACAGCTGATTATTAGCTGAAATACTAAGGGCGGCCAAAATGACCGCCCTTACTGATAAAACATATGTTGATACAAATTTTCTTTACATGATTCCCCTGACTGCAGTAGTGGCAATGTCTACCACAGCTGCAGGCATGATACCCATAACAATTATGATCAGCACCAAGGCTATGCTGACAGCCTGGGTTAGAGGTGCTACTGCAACGGCAGGTCTTTCCTCAGGATCGGTGCAGTAGCTGATGCGAACAACTGAAAGATAATAATAAATTGCGATTGCCGTGTTAATGGCAGCCAGGATGACGAGAGGCAGATGACCGGCTTTCAGGGCACCGGCCAGGAGCATGAACTTGCCCATAAAACCGACAAACGGCGGAATCCCTGCCAGGGCAAACATACCTACTGCAAGAGTGAAGGCCATAAGCGGAGCCCGCTTATAAAGTCCTGTCAAGTCACTTATTGTCAGATTTTCACCCTTTACCGAAACATTACAGATAACCAGAAAACAGGCGAGATTCATCAGCATATAACCGGTGATATAATAGATGGCTGTAGCAAATCCGGTGTCCTTTAATGTGATGATACCAAGAATTACATACCCTGCATGGGCGATGCCGGAAAAAGCCAGCATGCGTTTGATGTCTTTCTGCACCAGTGCGATGAGGTTACCGTAGAACATAGAGCAGATAGCAAGGATCATTAACAGATTCACCAGGGAATCTG
>JBDLJI010000188.1:0-4701 GCA_039714455.1 Thermodesulfobacteriota bacterium | reverse complement strand
ACTATTCCGCCTGAATATGACCGTGCCAGGATTCAGGAGTATCTTCTGGCAGACAAGAAAACCATAGGCGGAAAGATCTTTTTTGTGCTGCCTACGACCATAGGCAGGGTAATAATAACAGACGAGATTGAGGCAGAACTGATCGCAAAGGTTTTATAAAGTGAAAGTCATTCTTGTCGGCGCCACGACAATCTGTGGCAGGATAAGCCCTGTAGGGCATGGGAGTCTGTTGGACCGTCGCAGGTTGGAAGACCTAAGAGATAAAACCCATGCCAGTATTATGGGGGCCAATACCCTGCGCTTGGAAAATCCGGAAATGCGTGGAACAAACGGCATCCTTCCACCAGATCGTATCAGATCTATAATCTCTCAGGGCGGTTCAGTTCCCACTGAAGGGAAAAATCTGTTCAAGCATGGCCCCAAACCGGTTGTTTTTACCTCAAAAGACAATTCCTTTGCAGTGCAGGATACGTTAAAGGGCAAGGCTCAAGTAATCTCATTGCCCCAAGGGCCATATGGTCTGTCTTTGCAGGCAGCGATTGATTTTTTAGCTGAAAAGGGAGTAGAGTCGTTATTAATAGAAGGCGGGGCGCAACTCAACTATTCTGCCCTGGCTCAAGGTTTAGTTGATGAAATCCTGCTGACCGTCATGCCGTTTATTTCAGGAGAGCAAAACGGGCCTGCTTTTGCCGATGGTCCGAAATATCTCGGGAATCCGTTCCTGGAATTAGAGCTGCTGTCCTGCGAATCCGTTTCAACCGGAGAAGTGTTTCTGCATTACCGCACCAAGAGAGAATAATTATAATGTATTCAGGGTTATCTATTGAGTGAATGAGGCTATATCATGGAAAAAATGGAACTTGCGATCATGTTTTCAGGCGGGACGGATTCCCTAGCTGTTTATGCCCTTGCCTCATTAGGACACCATCCGGGGCTACCGCGTCCCAAACACATCCATCTGCTGCATATGCTGAACGGCATGAGCCGGTTTCATGATTTTCCCCGGCTTCGTTTTGAGGCTGCCAAAAAAATCCTGGCTAAACAGGTACCCCTGACGGAGATGCATTCCTCGGATAGTACGGTGCGGCTGCCCGGGGTTTTGATGGTTGAACTCGATATGGGGCGGCTGTTTCAGGGCTTGTGGCTTGACCGTTATGAAGAGCTTATGCCACGCTATAACGGCAAGAATCTCGTTTGTGTTGCCTGTAAGGTTGCCATGCACGCCAAGGCAATAATTTATTGTATTGAAAATTTTATTCCCCATCTTGTCACCGGTTATGCCAAAAGACAGGAGTATTACCCGGAACAGACCCCTGTGTTTATGGAAAAGATTGCGGATTTTTCGAGTTCGTTTGGAGTCCGGGCGCATTTTCCGGTTTATGAAGACCTGGAAGATGAAATGATCACCAGGCATCTGCTGGAGGATTTTGGCCTGCCTTCAACCGGGGGCGGAGAGCGTAAATGTCTTTTCTGTCAGACCCTGACAACCGCTACTGAGAAAGAGATCGGGCAGTATCTTGATGATATGCTGCCATTGGTGAAAAAATATATTGAACTTCGTCAGACAGGCAGGATCAAGGAGGCAGCGAACTGTTTCCCGCCGGGTAATACTAAGATTATCCTGGAAAGCACGGCTAAGAAGAAAAATAATTAGACTGTCATCTCTGCTCCTGCTATTTTTTCAGGCGTGAATATTATATCTCTGCCACAGTAAAGAATTAATTGAGTGTTTGATTTTTTGGGAAAGGAAGTGGGAAATGAAAGAGCCTCACTACACGCAAATTTGACTAGGCGATAGGCAATGGAAGGCGCATGTAATGAGGCTCCAAACTAGAGGGTAATACAAATATTAATAATACCACAATGTGGCAGGTGTGGCAACAAAAAAATTAGGGGAAATGAGATTCAGGGGAAAGGACAGGGATATTCTTTTCAGTCAACCTCTCCTAGACCGTTTGGGCAGCTTAAAACACAGGACCGCAAAATTAACTAGGGGGGGATTGAGTTAACATATCCATTGGACACCTTGACTCATCATGAGGGAACTAAAGATAACATTATGGCAATATCTTGACTCTATAATTATTCCTGACATATTTACCTGTCGGCATCGGACAGATCATCTTTATCCGTATTGATGATTCTCATATCAAGGGGTTTGGAGGTATCCAGATGCACATCCCGCTGCGGAAATGCCACCACGATACCTGCCTCGCTGAGGTGCTTTGCAATCAGAATACGGACATTACTTTCTGCCTGCACCTTAACCATGCGTCCTTTGCCCAACCGTATCCAGAAGTAAACCTCAAAGGCCAGGGCATTGTCGCCAAAATCTTTGAAGACTATTACCGGTTCAGGTTTCTTTAAGATCAAATCATGCTCTTCTACGGCTCTTTCCAGGGCCTTTACCGTGTCACGGGTGGATGAACCATACGCTACCCCAACGCTGACGTCACAACGAACAACATCATCGGAAAGAGTCCAGTTGATGATGTTCTTTTCCAGAAAACTGCTGTTTGGCACAAGAATATTGAGATTTGCCTGGGTCCGTATCTGGGTGCAGCGGGTACCGATATGCTGAACCCTGCCGATGATATTGTCAATTTCAATGACATCATGAATTTTGATCGGCCGCTCGAACATGATAATAAAACCGCTTATAAAATTATTGATCAGGTTCTGGGAGCCGAACCCCACTCCGATTGCCACCGCACCACCAAGGAGTGTCAGGATGGTGAGGGGAATATTAACGGTGTGCAGGGCAAACAGAACTAGAATAATTATTAATATGAAAAAGCTGACCTTGTGAATAGCAGCTTTGGCACTTTCATCAAGCTGGGTCATGACCAGGGTCCGGTTTGCAACGAACCGGGAAAACAGGTTGGCCAGAAACAGTCCGACAGAAAGAATAAGCAGGGCAAGGAGTATTTTCTTTATTGTTATCGACTTGTCATCAATGACATAGAGTTCAAAATCGAGCTTTTTGTCAAATGCCAACACAACACCTTTTACCAGATCAGTGAACTGGATACTTTTCCTTTTTTCATGAATCTCGTTTATGAATCTTTTCTCTAGTAGTTTAATGCTCCGCAGTTTTGAGAGATATTCAATATTGTTGACAGATAATTTTTCCATTGCCTCCTTCTGGGAAAGCATATGGCTTATGGCTTCAGACGGCAAGATGTCCTTTTGCCCAGACAACGTGACTTGTAATGCCAGTATCTGCGGCTGCAGGTTATTCTGCGCACTGCTCACCAGGGAACTGAGCCGGTCAATGTTTTTCTCGGAGGATTCCAGTTCTTTCCGCCATTCGACCAGCTGGTCAGGTGTATAATTCCCCTGCAAAAGGCCATAGCGCCTTTTCCATACATCATCAACTAATGCGAGAAGACGGAATATGTTTTCCGTCTGGATCAGGGCCTGCTGGTAGGTAATTTTCCATGCTTCACGCTCATCAAGCCATGTCTTGGCGATCAGTTTTGTTTTTTCATCTCTATTTTCAATGGCATCAAACAACTCCTGTGCCTTCAGCCATTTCGCCTCCACCTCCTGCTGTTCACGGGCGAGAGATTGGATACGTTCATTATGCTGATCCCTGATAGCCTTGGTGGTCTTAAGCTTTTTCTGTAAATCCTTATCGTCATATTCCAGGTTGGCACGGATCAGCTTTATCTGGTCCTTGATAATACTTCCCTGCTGCTGGGCAATGCTCACCTCGACCTCAGCATTTTGTACGTAGATATTAGTCAGATCCTGTACTGCCTTGGCAAGATCGAACTCCAGTGCAGCAACTATTTTTTTAAATTCGTAGGCAATCTGCTCCTTTTGGGCAGCCTTCTTATCTGCTTCTTCCTTTATTTTGCGTAAATTTTGCTCGGCCTTATCATAATTGAGCTGGGCATCCTCAAGGTTCTTTTTGGCTACCTCATGGGAAAGTTCTGCAGTCTCCTCTAATCGCTTCTGGGTCTCCCGTTTATTGAGATACTCATCAAGGACTGATAATGAATAAGGCGGCAGCAAGGGGATTGCCAGGTCCTCGGGGCTTGCCAGGACATTTTCCCTTCTATTTTGTAATTGCTGTAAAGACTCCTGTTTCTTTAGAGCAGTTATCTGCTGTTGAATGACTGCTTCAGTCTCATCCAGGAACTGCATATGTTTCTGCAGCTCGTCCGCCGAAACTCCATGCTGGAGCCTGATACTTCCTGCTTCAGGCTGTTTGGCTTTGCTACCTTGTTCTTTAACGGATTGGAGCTTGGCTTCAAGTTCAGCAATACGTCGTTCAATGGTGTTTTGCTGCGCCTGAGTGTCGGTTCCGGTTGGGGCTATCTTTTCCTGGGCAAAACCTGCTGGCGCCAATAAAAACAGCAGCATAAATATAAACAAAATGTTTAAAGGTTTTTTTAGTCTGGTTGCCATTCTCGCATCTTTGAACATTTCAGATTGATCCTGTATTTATTGAGTTAATTATACCCTGGGCACAGTTTTCAAGCGAATTGCTGATTATCCTACAGATGAAAGGATTCGTTAACAATCATGAATGCACAGAACAGTTCTGTAAAGATTATTTAGAGAAATGCTTAATTTGAAAAAGTGTAGGTTCTGCTAGGAGCCTGTCGGAGAATTATAATCGTAACGAAAAAGTGAGGAATCGAGAACAAATTTTCGGGAATTTGAAGCGAATAGCAGCGCTATTTAATGAAA
>JBDLJI010000187.1:0-4716 GCA_039714455.1 Thermodesulfobacteriota bacterium | reverse complement strand
ATCTGGTTGCCGCTAACACTAATACCACAGGTTCTGAATGCCCTGACAGCAATCAGCAGACATATAAGTGCGATGAGAATCTCCTCGCCAATATGGTACTTCAGAAGAAACTCTTTAGAAAGTATGTTATTTGTTAGAGAATAAAACCTTTCCATTATATTCAGATCATACCAAACTGTCCCGTTTGGGACAACTTTATCTGTCACGCCGCCCCACAACAGCATATAAGATCTGGCCGAATAATGCGCTGTCAGCAGGTAAACATTATTTTTACCAGGTATTCATGGCATTGTTGTTGCAAGGTAAATGCCACATTCAAAAAATCTGCACAAATGGTAATGTACTAAAAAGTATGCAGATTTATAGAGTGTAAATGGGCTGTGAACCTTCATGGCATGAAATGAAAATGAGGTTACAAAATCCCTTGCTACGACTTACCAGAACAGAATGGCTGCTGCTTGTTTTATTCCTAACCCTGCTGATTTTTCCCTTGCAGTACATCAGCCGTTCACTGGATATGAGCACCCTGACAAGCTGGCGCTGGGTTTTTGCAGACAAAGGGCCGGCCAGTGTTTTTCTGTTTTTATTATCGGCAGCACTACTGGCCCTGCCGCTGTCCGGCTCAGACCTGCCGGAAAAATACCCTGCTATCTCTCTCTTTCTCCTGGCAGTGCTTAGCTGCCTGCCATTTATAAACAGTCCTGAATACCTGCTGGACTCAACAAGATATTTTCTCCAGGCAAAATACCTGAAAGTGCATGGCATAAGTGCATTTTTCCAGGAATGGGGTGGGGAGATCACAGCATGGACCGACCTGCCGCTTGTACCGCTGATCTATGGGATTCTCTTTAAACTGTTCGGGGAAATCAAATCGGTCATTACATTTTTTAATGTGCTGCTCTTTGGTCTCATCCCACTAATGACTTATTTAATCGGACGGCTCCTGTGGGACCGGACAACAGGTTTTCTTGCCGGCTTACTTATCATGGCATCCCCTTATCTTCTCACCCAGGTCCCTCTCATGCTGGTTGATATTCATGTCATGTTCTTCCTGCTGTTGGCAGTGTGCTCCTTCCTGTACGCTCTTGAACGAGATGGCTTTCTTTTTACGCTCGGTGCGGCCATAGCCATCAACCTTGCCCTGTTCTGCAAGTATTCAACCTGGCCGATGCTTGGCGTGCTTGGCATCATCGCACTGATAAGGATAGACACACAGCCCGGAATAGTAATAAAGCGTTCATTGACCGTGGCATTTCTGACAGGTTTGCTGTTTGGGACAATTTTTATTTGGAAGGGTGCCTTGATTTTAGAGCAGATCAATATCCTGCACACCTATCAACTGTCCGGGCTAAAAAATTGGCAGGAAGGATATGTAGCAGTGTTTTTCTTTCAGACCCACCCTTATATATTGCTGGCTGCATTGTTCGGATGCTGCCGTGCTGCAATCAATCGTGACAGAAAAATACTGATTATTGTCTGGTTCACGGTCCTGGTATTTTTCCTGGAACTGAAAAGATTGCGGTATCTCCTGCCTCTTCTGCCCTTTCTGTCCTTGACGGCCGCCTACGGCCTGCAGTCCATAACCCATGCTCAGGTCAGGAGATACATAGCTTACTGTGGCGTACTGTCGTCACTGGTTATCGGTATCTGGGTATACAGGCCGTTCCTGGCAGTAACGAGTATGTCAAACCTGAAAAATGCAGGCATATTCTTGAATACACTTCCAACTGACGCAGTTGAGGTGTATTGCCTGCCCCAGGCCTATTCTCTTGGAAATACTTCTGTTGCGGTCCCTATTCTGGATCTGTATACCGACAAAAAAATTTACCAGAATCAAACCTGGAAATCAGAAGAAGGATACCGGAGAGCGCAGAACAGTTCATTGCGATTTACCTGGGAACTCACGCAACCGACTTACTACCGGGATAAAAAATATGCTGATCTGCAACTCCCTGTTGTGGTCATTTCAAGCGAACCAATCGGCAACATGCCCGAGCAGCTGGCAGAGAAATATCCATCCGGCAGGTTAATCAGAAAATTTACTAACAGCTCAAAAGTGTTCCGCTACCAGACCTTTGTTGCAGTCTTTGAGACGATCTAACCCGAATATTTCATGAGTAGTTTCGAAGTCTACTCTATCTGAAAAATTAGTGTATCGGCTTGTGAAATTTACGGGCTAACCCGCAATTCTCACGAACATTTCAGCAACTGATTCATTCCCACTGCCATCCCTCATGTCCCAAACGGCACAGTTCTGCTTTTCAGGGTGTGCCGATCAGGACAATTATCAAAAAAACTCAAAGCCCTCCTTTGACCAAAAACCATTGCGCATAAGATCTCAAAAAAAAGCCTGTCGCTTATCAGGCCTGCTTTGCAGGGAGATTTATGGAATCAATCGGTGTCCCATCCTGGACATGTACCACAATGTGGCATGGGCCTTGCAAAAGAGGAAGGTGATTTTCATCAAAAATCCGCGGCCATATACTGTTCGCTTGAAAAACAAAAGAAACAAAAAAGGAGGTAGTAGTGGAAGCCACAGTCACACATCCAATTCCGGCATCAAAGCCAGTAGATTGCTGTACTGATCGTAAAACATATGAACAAGCTGTGCCGCGGAAAAATATTATGTGGGTTTATATCATTGTAGGCTTTTTCGGCCTGGTAAGCATTGGTACTTATGCAATGCACGAGTATTATCTTTATCTTTCCGCTTATCTCTGGTTCGGCTTTATATATGGTATGTGTCTGCAGTATGGCCGGTTCTGTTTTGCTTCTGCATTCAGGGACCTTTTTGCGGTCGGTGTGCCGCGCATGGTAGTCGGCATCATGATTGCCACCGTTCTCTTCTCAATCACATCCTCCCTTGTAGCTTCAACCGGTTGGTCCACCTTCCATGCCGCGCCCTGGTCCATGCATGCCGTTATTGCCGGAATTATCTTCGGAGTCGGCATGGTCTTTGCCGGCGGCTGCGCCTCCGGTTCGCTGTACAAAGCTGGTGAGGGCAACGGTGTTTCACTGCTGGTCATTCTATCAATCAGCGTCACTCAATCCACCTTTGTCGACCTGGGCGGCTGGACTAATAAGCTGGTGCCCAAATCATGGGCCGAAGCAGCGCTCACCAAGGGACTGCCAAGCTCTATCAATGTGTCAGACGGCTGGGTTGATCAATACCTGGCCGGTTATGTGTGGGAACAGCCGGTAATTACCTTTGCCAGGCTCCTCGGTTTGGAGGACAATTCTCTGGTCGGCGCCTTTGTCGGCAATACGTTTTTAGGGGTTGTTCTACCGGCAATTCTACTGTTGACCGTGGTTTATATTTTCTGGTCGCGCAAACGGTACGTGATGGACATAAAGGCAAATGAGGGCCGCAGGGCCGGCTTTGCTGACCATGTGCAGGGCTTCTGGGCCATGATAATATCTTCCAAGCGTACTGCTATCGCCGGCCTGTTCCTAGGTATTGCCTGCGGGTTGCAGATGTTTGTTATTGAAGGCTTGCGCATGAAGTTCGGTGTCAAAAATGCCGGTACCATCCTGCAGCGCCTCGGTTTTGATTATGGCATCTCGGCCAAAGGTACAGTCTTTGATCCGGGTTACTGGTATGTCACCACCCAGGAGGCCCAATGGGTTGGCTGGGTAGCCCAGAAGCTTGGCTGGAACAATATGGACAATATTTATTTTGGCTGGGTAAACGGCATCCCCAGTCCGGCCATCAACCCGGCTGACTGGATGTCGGTGGCCCTCATCGGCGGTGCTGCCGTCATGGCCCTGATGAATAACGAGTTTAAGTGGAAAAAACCAACCAGGGAACTGGCTGTATGGGCCCTGATCGGCGGTGCTTTGATGGGGATCGGTTCAAGGCTGGCGCTTGGTTGTAATGTTGGTGCCTTTTTTGTCAGGACTGCCAATGGTGACATATCCGGTTGGTCTTTCGGTTTTGGCATGATCGGCGGCGCCTATATCGGCGTCAAGTTTTTCAACTGGTACACAGAAAAGAAGATGGCCAGAGAAATGGCCAACATCGATTTTGACATATAAATTTACTACTGGAGATTCATATCATGGCAATGCAATTTAACCAAAAAGAACCTGGACTGTATGAGCTGGATGTTACCGGCTATGTCTGTCCCCATCCACAGCTCTACACAAAGAAAGTTATGGAAAAACTACACAGCGGCGACAAGCTTGAACTGGTCTTTGACAATCCCTCTTCAGCCGAGTCCATCTCTGCCATGTGCACAAATGAGGGCAACCCGATTGTCGATAAACAGCGGGATGGGTCTAAATTCCTCTTCATAATTGAAAAAGGTTAAGGGGATCCAACTCGATGCCTTTTAGGATCGCAAATAAGCTAAGCCTTTAACTAACTGGACAGCAAAGAGGACAGGATAATGAATAAAAACCTATGGATGGTGATAGTTGTTGTTGTTGGCTTTACCGGTTTCATGATGGGGTACAGTGTCCCGCCTTTTATTGAAGTTGGCTTTGGTGACAACATTGATCTGCTTGAAGAGGGAGCCCCGCTGCCCGACGATATTTTGAAACAGTACGAGCATTTATATCAGGATGAAGAAGACGAATAATAGAGAGGAGAGGCAATGAAGAGCATTCAATGGATTGTACTGTCGATTTTAGTTTGGGGTCTTGCCTTTGGAGGTGGATATGCAGTCTCGGCGCGCACCGGCACCGAACCCGGTTATTTCGGTGCTGTAGAAGCCG
>JBDLJI010000186.1:0-4735 GCA_039714455.1 Thermodesulfobacteriota bacterium | reverse complement strand
ACTGTACAGAGAAGGACGACTGATGCCCAGGGCGTCGGCTGCATGTGTAACGTTATTATTGTAGATAGATAAAAAATAACGAAAAATACTGCTATTTTTTGGCAACCTGCTGTTATCAAAGTCTTCTTCATTTATTTCACAATAAGGTTGGGTTAGTTCAAAGTATTTCTCGGGTAGGGTGTTGACCTTGCATGCTATTATTGAAGACTGTCTCAGTTAATAATAGGCTTTGGACCGGAGCCGTTACGTTTCAAATTTGCTATCTCCAGGTGGGCATCTTCATAAGTATCAAAGAAGTCTTGGACAAGAATCTTTCTGTCCGCAAGAGACAGTTTAAAATAAATAGGACTCTGCATAAGTATTTGTACAGCTTCCCTTAGTGACATGCCTTGTGCACTGATAAATGACATTGCAATCTTCCTGAATTATTTCATCGGGACCGTTTTTCTCTTCAAATTACTATCATTGGGTATGTTTTTTTATGAAATCATTTAATTGCGATTTCTGCATTGGTGAGAGTTCGCCAAATCGCACGCCTCTTCGCCTAAGAGGTATATTGCCATTAACCAGTGGTGTATCAGAAACAGTCTTAACTGGTATTTCAGTCATATAAAAATTGTCTTCAATAACTATGCTCAGTTCAGATGAACCATTAATCAATACTTCTTCTCCAAGATAACGAAAAGAGAGACCACCATTACTGATTTCAATGAGATGGTACAGCATGCCATATGAGTCCGACTTTATATATACTAAAGCACGTTCCTTAGCTGGGAAACGCTTATGAATCCTTCTTTCAGCAATCTCTGTTATAGCTCCCATATCATCTCCATATTGACAGTTAACAGATAAAATAAAGTCTCAATATCTCGTTTATGTTCAGCAATAATTGAACCAAAACATTATTCCGAAATTATTTTATTTTAAATCAGTAGGTTAGGCGGTTTATGTCTGCAGGTGCGGCCAGAGATCGGATAGCAGGTACAAGTGTGCAACATGCCAAGGTCAAAGAGATAAGCAGAATAAGCTGTTTGAAATCAAATAGTTACTGCAAAAAGAGTCGTTTTGGAATGGTCCATTTTGGGACAGATACTCAGGGAGCTGAGGAAACATAGGGTGGATTAAGAGAATGAGTGATAGGAGGATGAGGTTGTGAGAAGAAGTGGAAAGTCCATATCGACTCGTCTTAAGCAGACATTTATTGCCCACTGTCCACTTAAAATATCCCTTCGTAATCAGGTCATATACCTGAATCCGTGACGGTGTAACTGGACTACCCGATTTTTTCACCTTCACTTAAAAAAAATCGTTGAGCAGCCCATGCGGCTGCAAAAATGCCCGGTTTGAGCATGGCTTTTTGCACGATCTTTGAAAATTTGACGACAATTTGAGCCCTAAAGGCGCACTTGTCCTGTTGATAATGCTTTATCTGCTCCTTTTGCTTCCTCTATCTTGCTGCGGACAATCGACTATACACCCCGGAAAAAGCAAGGAATCCTGGGCAGTGTCTGCTAAACCGCAATTTCAATCGCCGTGCCGTGCTTATCAGGCGGGCGGCCAGGTAGATAAGCTCCTGTATCACCGTTTTGATTCTGCGCCGCTTTGCCGGATGCCTTACCGGAGAATGGTCGCCAAGTAAGCCTAACTGGCCAATCAGTCGCAGGATATTGTAAGCAAAAGCCCCAAGAGCCATGATCAAGGCGTTCGTATTGAACTTGCCACTGGGCAAACGTTCAAGGTCAAGATCGCTCTTGAATTCACTGTGAAACTGTTCACTCAGCCCATGGTTCTCATAGAGTTTGATAATCTTTTGAGGTGACAGTTCCAAGTTTGTCCACCAGCCCTCAACTGTGACATCCGGTGCGAGCAAGAGCTGGCCATGTTTATCAATGGTCCTCCTTGTGATTCTGACCACCTTTGTGAAAAAACAGGTTTTTCCTTCATGACCTTGACTCTTCCGAACGGTAAGCAACGCTACCTTTTTCCCTGGCCGAGGTTCTGTGACGATTCCCTGCTCAAAAGCCTTTTCGCATAAAGAGGCTGTACCTTCCCGCCGGGGATTCCACTTGATGATGTAGGAAACTTTCTTCTTGTCCCGCAGGGCAAGTCTGGTGTCCAATGCATCATGGGCTGAATCGAGACGGACCAGAAGTTTCTTGGAAGTTAGCGTTCTGGCGCGCTTGATGACTCGCTCCAGGTAAGGGATGAAGCCATCCTGGCTGTGCTGACTTCCAGGGCGCAACTCTACCTCAAGGTTCCATCCTTCAAGGCCGAGATAGGCGGCAATCGGGGCATAACCGTCGTAGTTATGATAAGTGCGGCTTACTCCTTCTTTCTTGGTTTTTGAATTGTCCATGGGGAAAACGTCGGCATCAAGAGGGACATGTCCTGTGTCAAGTGCAGTAAAATGGACACCGGCTTTTTTGAGCATTGCCACCGAGCAATCCTTCACGATCGCCAAAAGAGCCTCGGCACCTTCATCAAGACGCTGCCGCAGTCGCTCTGAGGATGGGACATTGTTAATCCCCATGGCGTGTTTGAAATAGTCATCATCGCGCATGGCAGTAATAGCCTCGTAATCGCTCTTGCCGAGACAAAGAAGCCCTAAAAAGCTGCGAACGATATCGGTATGCGATATGCCATTTATGCTGGACATCTTTTTGCTTATTTGCACGGGTAGTCCGCTGTATCGGTTAATACACAACCCGGCCAGGGCCAATCCTGAGTGGCTTGTGTAGAATTCATCGTCAGATTGTTCAAGGATAAATCGTTTCATTTCTTCACCTGCTGAGTGAGTTTTTATGGCAGGTGAATATTGCAATATTTACGTTAAGATATCAACATGTTATATTATTTTTGTTGCAGTTTTCACTGCACTTTTATCACGGATTAAGGATAGAGGCCTGGAGGAACAAAACTTACCTGTATTTACAGATTGATTCTTGTATCCGTGTCTATGCTGGACGCGTATGTTCCCTTGCGGTGCAATTTCTTTCTCGCATTTCGTATCGCTTCAGTCTGCCCTCCTGCGTTGCAGAGAACATTCGCACATATCCTTGGATTAACCTGAGCTATACGGTAGCAGCGATTACCCTAACCACGAAGGCTTGTCATGAGTGAAGAGAAATCCTCCGATTTTCCATCGCAAAAGGAAATTGAAAAAGATATCAGCAATTACCTTACCAAGAAATATGGCGAACGTATTAAGATCATCGGCATCCATGCCCAGCCGGAGGTTGCAGATTCCTCGCTGATCGACAAAAAAAATGCTGCGGTTTCCATTACCCACAACTTCAGTATAAAACCTGAAGAGTTGAACGCCTATTTGAATGAATACGTTATCCGGCAGGACGATGCCAAAGCAGTGCTGTCAACGAAGATCTGCACCCATTTCAATCGGATACGACATGCGCTCACCCATCCCGAACATAAGGAACACGGGGTTGGCCAGATAAAGAATAACGTTCTGCTCATGGGTCCTACCGGGGTGGGTAAAACATATCTGGTCAAACTGATCGCCAAAAAAATCGGGGTGCCGTTCATAAAAGGCGACGCCACCAAGTTCAGTGAAACCGGTTATGTCGGCGGCGATGTCGAGGACCTGATCCGTGATCTTGTTCGCGAGGCGGATGATGATCTTGAGTCGGCCCAGTACGGGATTATCTATATTGACGAAATCGATAAAATTTCCTCCAGTGCTAACCGTATCGGGCCGGATATATCCAGGGGCGGTGTGCAACGCGCCCTTTTAAAACCCATGGAAGAGACCGAGGTTGACCTGAAGGTTCCCCATGATCCCATTTCACAGATGGAAGCCATTGAGAGATACCGTGCCACCGGCAAACGGCAGCGCAAAGTAATAAACACCCAAAACATTCTGTTTATCATGAGCGGCGCCTTCACGGGGTTGGCCGATATCATCAAAAAACGGGTGCAAAAGCAGTCCATCGGTTTTGGAAGTATTATCAGCAACCAGAAAACATCCAGCCACTTCCTTAAGCAGGTAAAAGCGGAAGACCTGATCCAATATGGATTCGAATCCGAGTTCGTGGGCCGGCTGCCGGTGGTCAGTTGCCTTGACGAACTTACAGCCGACGATCTCAATGAAATACTGTTGAACTTTAATTGCCCGGTTATTGTGGGGAAAAAGCTCGATTTCAGAGCCTACGGCATACACATCCAATTTGCCGAGGAGGCTATACGGCAAATAGCCGATCAGTCCTACACCGAACAAACCGGCGCCAGGGGGCTTGTTTCGGTTATGGAAAAAATCCTGCTGCCCTTTGAAAAAAAACTCCCTTCAACCGATATTAAATTTCTTGCCGTATCTGAAGAATTGGTGCATCATCCGGTGCGGGAACTTGAAAGGCTGCTCAAGGAACCGGACAGGGCGACATTCCATGAAGAACAGTTTTATTTATATGAGCAGAAAGAAAAAGAACGGCTCATCAATTTCATGCGGCACGCCAAAAGTGTATATCTTGAGCAGCATGATATTGCCGTGACCGAAACCCGCCTGAATCTGGTTGCCGAACAGTGCCAGATAAAAATCATGGATACCGAGGTCGCCCTTGATCTCTTTCGTGAGCTGATTGAGCAGATCAAACAGTGTGCCAATACTATCTCCAACAAAAGCGGCCTCAAGGTTATTTTCAGCGATGAAGCAATCGACTGGGTGCTGTCCCGCAAATCCCTCACGCCGGAAGCCATTAAAGGGCTGTGTGGCGATTTGCTG
>JBDLJI010000185.1:0-4781 GCA_039714455.1 Thermodesulfobacteriota bacterium | reverse complement strand
TAACCTGGAAATAATTGGCCACAAATCCTGCAATGACAGCCAAGCCAAAAAACATTGCCAGTATTGCCAGACCTGCAAGCCTCTCTTGAACAGGGATCGTTTCATTTATTATATAGTCGTCCACCCCCAGCCTGAGCAGATAGGGCAACAGGAGACTCGAGCCGATCACCACAAAGGAAAGGAAAACCGCCAGGGCGATACCGTGCCAGTAATGTGAAGTATACCCCAGGATACGGCGCCAAAGATTAATATCAGCGACCTCTCCCAGTTTATCTTCTTCAAAATAGCCGTAACCGTAATTCATGTCTCACCAAAGGGTTCAAGGTTTCTAGGTTTCTAGGGGTCGAGGGGTCAAGGGGTCAAGGGTAATAAAAAAAAATTTAAATTCAAAATTTAAAATTATATCTTCTCTCTAACTTCTCTTCTTACTTTTCACTTTTCACTTTTGCATTTAACCTTTTCCCATCCTGCTTGTCTGGTATTCATAAATTGTGGAGTAGAACTTATTTTCCCGCAGCAGATATTCATGGTCACCCCGTGTAACTATTTTCCCCTTTTCCATAACAATGATCTGATCAGCCTGGGCCAGAGGCGCCAGACGGTGTGAAACAATTATACAGAGCCTATCTTTGATGAATGGCCGTATGGACCGGATAATTTCATGCTCGGTCTCAATATCCACCGCTGATAGACCATCATCAATAATGATAACCGGCCTGTCAGATAACAATGCGCGTGCAAGGGCAATACGCTGCCGCTGACCTCCGGAAAGCTTCACTCCTTTTTCACCAACCCTGGTTGCATATCCTTTTGGCAGGACGCCAATCTCAGCATGAATTGCAGCCGCCTTTGCAACTGCTTCAATTTCTTCCTGGGACGCCCCGGGTTTCCCCATGGTAATGTTGCCCCGGACAGTGTCTGAAAAAACCGTAATATCCTGGGGAACCAATGCTATTCTTTTGCGCACCTCTGCCAGATCCAGGTTATTTACATCTATTCCGTTCCATAAAATGGTGCCCGTCTCCACCGGATATAATCTGGCCAGGAGGTGGCACAAGGTCGTTTTCCCTGACCCTGTTTTCCCCACAATACCCAGAATTCCCGGTTGAACATCCATGGAAACAGCATCAAGGACTGGATTATGCTGACCCGGATAGGAAAAAGCAAGATTTGCAACTGTAATGGAGCTGATTTTCTCAGAAACCGGCTGCGGATTCGACGGTGTGGCAAAAACCGACCTTTCTTCCAGGATGTTCTGTATGCGCTGTAATGATGTAACCCCACGCTGAAAAAGATTGGTGACCCAGCCTAAAGCCATCATCGGCCAGGTCAGCATAAAAAGATAGGAGGTAAAGGCAACAAAGTCACCAATGGTAATGCTGCCATTAATAGTTAAACGGCCACCGAATAAAAGGACCAGAAGCATACTGCTATTGGCTATAAATCCTGAAACAGGGAAAAGAGTGCCATGCACCCTGGCAAGACGGAGATTGTCCAGTACATATTCTTTGCCCATGGCATCAAACCTTCCAGCCTGGTTTTCCTCCAGGGTATAAACCTTGATCATTCGTATTGAATTTATAGATGTCCTGGCAAATTCCGTAAGTTTGGAAAACTGCTCCTGAACCTTTCTGAAATATCTGTGCAGACGGCCTGAAAGAAAACGTGTGAGCAATGCCAGAAGAGGCATCGGCACAATTGCGATCAAAGTCAAACCCGGATGGATATATGCCATAAATGAGAGTGCGGCGATTGAGAGAACAAGCGCGTCAACAAAAGCCACCAACCCCATTCCGCCGGCAAGTTGAACAGCAGCCAGATCGTTGGTAGACAGGGCCATTATTTCCCCGGTGGTTTTCCGTTGAAAAAAAATGCGGTCAAGGGTTAACAGGTGAGAAAAAAGCCAGTTGCGAAAATCCTTTTCCAGGTGGCGGGAAAAACCCAGTATCATAAAGCGCCAGCCGAAACGAAATACTGCAATGCACACAGCCAGACCAAAGATCATGATACCATATCGCAGAAGACTTGCCTGGCTGACCTCTGCACTCTGCAAGCTGTCCACCGCATGCTTGATAATTCGTGGGATAACCAACTGCAGGCCATTGACCGCCAGAAGGGATAAAAAACCAATTGCCAGACGCAGCTTATATTGTCTGAAAAAAGGAAAGACCAGACGTACAGCCTGCCAGGAGTTACCCATTCCCTGGCCCGGTTCTGGCTTTTCAGTTTCTTGCTGCATTTTTATTTCCTCAGCAATTTCGGATAACGGGGCATGATCTTTTTTCTGTGTGCTGCTTTCTCGTACTGTTCTGCCGGATAGCCGAGTGCAATAACTGCAAATATGCATTCATCGTCCGGGATCTCTAAGACCTTCCTTATATTCTTATCTCTTTTAATGGCCTCAACCGCGAATCCGATCATACAACTGCCCAAGCCGAGACTGTGAGCTGCCAGCATAATATTCTGGCTTGCCAGAAGCCCATCTTCCAAAGGCGAACTTGCTGCTTTTTTACCCCCCACAAGAATAGCTGCAACTGCTCCATGGAATAAGGTATCTTTCCTTTCCTTTTGCCAAAGCAAAAGCCCTTCTCGGACAGTCTCATAGTGGCGGCTGTAATATTTCCCCAGTCCGTCTCCAGCAAAATATTTACTGAAAAGCCTGAGCCAGGATTTTTCCGCCATCCTGTTCAACTTGTCAAAAAAACGGGCAATATGCTCTCCAAGGACAATAATTTCCCGGCGGTTGGCAAGGATCGAAAATGTCCAGAGCTGCGAGTTGGTGCCTGATGGCGCGGTTGTTCCTATCTTGACCAGATCTTCCAGCAGTTTTGGGTCAATCTCCCTGCCCGTATAGTTACGACAGGAACGTCTGGACCGCATCAAGCGGACTAGCTGTGCGGTATCATATTCTCCATGGGGCAGCCAACGATCATCCACCACAGCAAAAGACAGAGAAAAAGGATGCTCCAGAGTTTCAACCCGTATGGCATTAACCGGGCAGACAGCTTCGCAGTGGCCACAGCCCATTGAATACGTCCCGGTAACTAAAGCCTTTCCGTCCTGCATGGAAAGCGTCTTTGCAGGGCAAACTTCAATGCAGAGTCCGCAGCCAATACATAAATCCGGGTCTATGGACGTTGTTACTGAGTTCTGCATATATCAGGAGAGATGGTTTATCGGATGAAAAAACAACAGAATCTGGCTTGTATTCTTTTGCCAATGGTTGCTGATCAGGCAAATCCTTCAAACTCCTTAAGGATTTCTATTCGCTTGACATTTTTCATAATACTTTCTTTGAGGTCGGAAGAAAGAGGACTCATAAACTGCACACCCATGCCGATTTTTTCAACTTTGGGAGACCTGTTTACCCAGACGACAACTGCCATGACTTCTGCCTGGTAATATTCTTCAACAGGGAAAACCAGCTTTAACCTGCTCCCCGGTTCAAGAGGATTCGGTGCACAAATAAACATTCCACCTAAAGATATGTTTTTACTAAAAGACAGGACATAGTCTCCTTCATGGACATAGTCGACCTGAAATTCTATTGGTACCCGTTCTTCGGTCCTGAGATTATCGGTTGACATATTTCTCCTCAAATCTTTCAGAAAATTATTCCTGAGTAATCGTATACTATCTATAAAAGACGAAGCCTTGATAAAATTATATTTAATAATATATAAATTATTATGCAATAATGGACCAGCAGAGACTTCAGAAATCACTCTTTATACAAAAATATTTTTTCATTTACCCGTAGACTACAGCTATGCATATATACTTTCCAGGATTATTTGATTATCAATTGTATCTGTATACTTTATTGTTAATGTAATTATTTAGGTTAAATTAACAAATTCAATCCTTACAGAAACTGGAGTTCAATCATAACCATGTCAGCCATGATAAAATCATTATTAATAACAACTGTTCTTTTTCTCGTAATTCCGCTTTCGTCCTGCAGCACCATCAATGTCATACCGCCTGAGGTCAATCTCATGAGGGTTGAGGTCCAGGATGTAACACTAAGCCATGTCAACCTCTTAGCTGAGGTCAGGGTCTTCAACCCCAACGAGAACGGTGTTACCATTCAGGGGGTCGACTACACCCTGCATCTTGAAGGTATCAAGGTCTTTTCAGGCAGGAACAATCTTTCCCAAACCATTGCCCCCCAGGAATACGGCTTCCTTTCCTTACGGGTTTCCAGCGCCTATTGGAACATGATCCAGCTGCTTAACAGGCTTCCCAATAAAACAGATGTTGCTTTTTCCATGCAAGGTTCTATCCGGGTGGGGGGAAGAAGCATGTTCGCCCAGCGCTTTTCTTTTAATAAGGAAGGTGTCATACCGCTGCAAAAAGCCAACCCATAACCCTGCCCAAACCGTTAACCTGCACAGACTTAACGTTAATCGGTTAACAGGTTAACGCATATTTTCACTTAACAACTGTCTCCCCCGTTCCCTTTCCTTTCCCCAAAATATATTTTTTTTATTTTATTGTTTTCAGCACTACAATCTTGATAATTTCTTTTTTCTTTCTCTGACAGAGGGTTTTCAACCATTTGACCTTCAGCAGCCATTCCATTCTGATCCATAATTTGGGTAACTCAAAAATTAAATATATCGACATAGAATTGGCTGGCACATCTTTTGCTTTAAGAGCGTAAGACCTTTTCACCATGCCTTTACGGTTGACAAATCTGTTCAATAGAATAAACAGATAGACTGAAATCATTGAATTTCCATTTTTTTTTGTCAACTTTGGCATCATTATCAAAACTT
>JBDLJI010000184.1:0-4843 GCA_039714455.1 Thermodesulfobacteriota bacterium | reverse complement strand
TGAAGAGTTGTATAACAACAAGCAGGGTGTTATCCGTTTTGTTCCCTGCCGCTGATTTTATAGCAATCAGCATATAGCGTTCAGCCTTTCCCTCACACCAAATACCCCACACCTTGCAATTTTCCTTTATTCTCAAGCCCTGTGGCTAAAATATAGTTTAAGTTTTTAATTCTTCATTATTAATTAAAAAATTTATTACTCATCATTCATAATTACAGCTTCTTTCCCCTCCTGCCTCCTGCCTCTTATCTCTTGTCTTTAGCCTCACCCCTCAATCCTCAGTCCTCAGTCCTGTCCTTACCCCTCAGTCCTTACCCCTCAGTCCTCAGCCCTCAGTCCTTACCCCTCAGTCCTTACCCCTCAGTCCTCAACCCTCAGTCCTCAGCCCTCAGTCCTCATCCCTCAGTCCTCAGCCCTCAGTCCTCAGCCCTCAGCCCTCAGTCCTCAGCCCTCAGTCCTGTCTTTTATCCTTTTTTTCTACAATATGTAGTAACTTCAGTTGAAATGACCCGTCGCTCTGCTATAATGATTTTCATCGAATTGTGCAGGCTGATAACAAAGGGTCACAGGCTTTGATGGAATTATATACTGAATCGGGGGAAGAATCATGGCATGCAACATTTCAAAAGTTGAATATTTTCGTACAACAATTATAGACCGGCCCGGTGAGGCATACAAATTCCTTTCGCAGCTGGCCTTACTGAAGATCAACCTCCTCGCTTTCTCTGCCACGCCAATCAGTCCAACCGATACACAGCTTACATTTTTCCCGGAAAACCCCAAATTCATGAAAAACGAGGCTTCACGGGCAGGTATGTATCTGGAAGGACCCAGTCCTGCTCTGCTTGTCCAATGCGACGACAGACTTGGAGCCCTGGCTGATATTCATCTGAAAATATATGAAGCCGGTGTCAACGTAAAATCCGCCGGCGGAGTAACAGACGGTAGAGGAGCCTTTGGTTACGTTATTCATGTAGAACCGGAAGATTTTGACAAGGCAGCTGCTGCCCTTGGCATCTAACAAAACAAGTATCTAGTATAAATGAGAGTTTTCATAATCGAAATTTATATCCTGCTTTTAAGGGTACTTATCTGTTCAAGGTCAGGTAAACGAGTTTACGAGACTCCGACAATTGTGAAAAAGGCCATTTATGAACGGCAAAAACGAAAAAGAAACTTATAAAGTTACATTCATGCCAAGCGGCCGCATGGTGGAAGTGGAATCGGGAATTTCAGTGATCAAGGCCGCCCGGCTGGCCGGCGTACATATTAATGCTTCGTGCGGCGGCAGCGGAGTGTGCGGCAAGTGCAGGATAACCCTGGAGAGCGGCACCCTGACAGGCGGCAAGAGTGAAAAACTGACTGATGCTGAATATGAAGAAGGCTTTCGTCAGGCCTGTATAGCCACTATTGACAGCAATGCCACACTCAGGGTGCCGGTCGAGTCCGAGCTGACTAAAGGTGCCCTGCCAACCGAGGTGCCAGTCAGGCACCAGGCCCGTATGCACCTTTTTAATATTGATGACCTGAAAAAAGCCGGTGTCTTTATGCCGCCCATTGAAAAAAGGGTCCTCCACCTTCCCGAGCCAAGCCATGATGACAATATGGCCGATGCCGGGCGCATCATTCAGGGGTTGAAAAATGAACATAACGAACGGGGCATAATCACCACCCTGCCTGTGCTCAAAAAGATGCGCAGTGCTCTGCGCGAAAAAGATTTTGAAGTAACAGTGACGCTCAGCAGATCGGTCGCCAAGGGCGGCAAGAGTCACATAGTTAACATCCAGCCGGGTGACCTGTCCCACAGAAGCTACGGCCTGGCTTTTGATATCGGTACAACCACCGTCCATGGCAGCCTGGTAGACCGCCGGACCGGTAAACTGGTAGCAAGAAGGGCTGATTACAACTCCCAGATAAGTTACGGGGAAGATGTTATTTCAAGGATAGTTCATGCAGAAAAGCCCAAAGGCCTGCAGTTGATGCATGAACTGGTAATCAATACGATTAACGGCCTTATCGCAAAATTGCTTTTAAAAAACGATATCAGGCGTGACGAGATAACTTCAATTACCCTGTCCGGCAACACCACCATGACGCACTTCCTGCTCGGCCTGGAACCCCATAATATACGACGGGCTCCCTATGTGCCGGTCTCAACCTTCTTCCCGCCTATCAGGGCCAGAGATATTGATCTTGAGTTGCCGCTCCGGGCAGTTGCCCTGGTATTTCCATCAATTTCCAGCTACGTGGGCGGCGATATTATTGCCGGGGTCATGGGGTCGGGAATGTACAGCACCGATGCGGTTACCCTGTATATAGACATCGGCACCAATGCCGAGATTGTTATCGGCAATCGTGAGTGGCTGGTATGTGCAGCCTGTTCCGCGGGCCCTGCTTTTGAAGGGGGCGGCATTACCCACGGCATGCGGGCTGCTGCCGGAGCTATCGAAGATTTCGGCATCAACCCGGCAAACTATGAGCCGATGAACATCACAATCGGCAATAAACCGCCGATCGGTATTTGCGGGTCCGGACTTTTAGTCCTAATTGCCACCCTGTTTGAGTACGGGGTCATCGACCGGCAGGGTAAGTTCAACCGCGACCTGGAAACCACGCGCATCCGGGAAGGCAGAAGCGGTTACGAGTATGTCCTGACCTGGGAAGAGGAAGCAGGCGGGGATTCAGATATTGTTATCAATGAAGTGGATATCGAGAACTTTATCAGGGCGAAAGCCGCCATATATGCAGGATGCAAGACCCTTATCGAAGGAGTGGGCCTGCAGGTCACCGACCTTGAACAAATCATCCTGGCCGGTGCATTCGGCAGCTACATAGACCTGGACAGTGCCATGACCGTCGGCCTCTTGCCCGAAGTTGATCCAGCCAGAATCCTCTATGTGGGGAACGGCTCCCTGCTGGGAAGCTGGATGAGCGAGATGAGTAATCATATCCGGCGGGACGTTGTTGAAGTTGTTCGTAACATGACCAGTTTCGAACTCTCCGAAGTAACGGATTTTAAAGATCAGTATATTGCTTCACTTTTTCTGCCCCACACAGATGTATCCCTTTTCCCTGAAACCTGCGCACGTTTAAAAAAGTGACAATTAAAAATGGAAAATGGAAAATGGGATTTTTTTCTGTTACCATTCAGTTGTTCTGTAAGCTGGTAACCAGCACACAATTTGACATTTTACATTATCAATTATAAATTTAAAAAAATGGAGTTTTTTTATGCAAGTACTCGTTTTGTATTTCTCAAAAGGCGGCAACACCGCAAAACTCGCTAATAGCATTGCCCAGGGCGTTAAAGCCGGAGGCGCTGAAGCAGTAATAAAAAAAACCACTGAAGTAACAACGGATGATTTTTTAAATGCTGCCGGTGTCATTGCAGGCTCCCCGGTCTATTTCGGGATCATGGCAGCAGACCTGAAAAGAATATTTGATGAATTTGTTTCCACCCGGCGCAAGATGGAAAACAAGGTGGGGGCAGCCTTTGCCACGGGCGGGCATCATACGGGCGGCAAGGAGACAACCATGATGTCCATTATCCAGTGCATGATGATCTACGGCATGATCATTGTCGGCGATCCCATGGATGCCTCCGGCCATTACGGTGTGGGCTGTGTAGGAGCACCTGACGACACCGCAGCAGGCGACGGTTTCAAACTGGGCAAACGCGTGGCAGAGGTGTGCGCCAGGCTTGCAAATTAAAAATGCCGATCTATACCTACTACCCGACCAAGCATTTCACTGTCAGGCTCAAGAAGATAAAAAGCAGGGATACGCAGGGCCACACCCGTATCAACAATGTAATAAACCGGCTGTTGGAAAATCCGGATATTGCCGACGGCAGGATGACCGACACCCATCATGGCCGCTTCAAGAAATACGTAGGCCGCCGCGAATACCGGCTCATCTACTATTACTGTGAATTATGCCGCAAGCACAACAAACGGCTGGAAGAAAAATGCGGTCACTGCGAGTTAGTTACGGACAACAGTGTTATTTTCTTTGAAGTGTACCACAAGAACGAGAAAAAGAATCTCAGGGATCCAGATTTTTAGCCTTTGACGCAATAATTGCAAAAAAAAACCCCCGCAAAATTAAATGCGGGGGTTTTGTTATGGTCGTAATCTAATATTAAAGCTGGGTAACATCCTCAGCTGCCGGACCTTTAGGACCGTCAACAATCTCGAATGATACACGAGCACCCTCCTGGAGGGATTTGAAGCCATCAGCATTGATTGCTGTGTGGTGAACGAATACGTCACTGCCACCATCTTGCTCGATAAAACCAAAACCCTTAGCATCATTAAACCATTTTACTGTACCTTCTACCATCTTACTACTCCTTACTATTCGCGGTTCACCTGGAACCGCTTATTTGATAAAATGCCGGTGTATGAAAATATAAACCGGCAGGTAGCCCTTGTGTCCAAACAAAAAACCGCACGCCTCTTTCTAAGGATTGTGCGGCTAGCTTTTCCGTAATTCATGAACTACAAATTAGAGACTACACAACGAATTGCGGCATAATAACCTAATATTCAAGAATAACAACAACTTTCTTTATTTATTTAATTTTAGCGCATCTATGCTGTTGTGCCTTGTGCCTTAAGTTTTTCTTCCTTCATTCAAAGTTCACAATTTCAGTTCCCTCTGTGCCTATCTTTTTTCTTTTAATTCCCCATTCTGCATTCTTAATTCTACATTTTCCCTCACCCCTCAGTCCTGTCTTTTCTTTTCACTCCTCACTTTTCACTCTTTACTTCTCAGTCCTCAGTCCTCATCCCTGTCTTTACACTCTTTAGTCCTCAGTCCTCATCCCTGTCTTTACACTCTT
>JBDLJI010000183.1:0-4856 GCA_039714455.1 Thermodesulfobacteriota bacterium | reverse complement strand
CTTTTGCATCACTGACAGCTTCACCTGTTGCGAGAGTCACATCAGTCTGTGCATCTGGCGACTGATCGGCACTATCCCCCGACCATGCATGGGTGACAGTAAGCAGCAGAAAAAAAACTGCCATATACAGCGGCAATATAATGTTTTTTTTTGTTTTAAAATAATTCAATTGTACTTGAACGAAAAAAAGTTAATCAGAGTTGAAAATATATTTGCTTACAAGTTCCTCAAAATCAATTGATGATTCGGTGTCAAATATCAAGTCTCCTTCTCCGAGCATCTCCTCATCTGCCCCCTGAATAATTTTTATATATTTATCACCAATGAACCCCTGGGTTCTGATTGAGGCAATGGCATCCGCGGTGATCTTGATATCCGGGTTTATAAGCATGGTAACCTTGGCAAAACCCTGTTCTCCCAGTCCAACTCTTGCAACCTTGCCGATGTTCACTCCTGCTATTTCAATACCTGCACCGACTTTAAGGCCGGCGACACTTTCAAATTCAGCCTCTAAACTGTAGTTTTTCTCAAAATTTAAAATAGAGAACTCACCCATCTGCAGGGAAAGGTAACTGAATGCCAGAAACCCTCCAAGCATGAACAATCCAATGATCAACTCCGTATTAAAATTCTTCATCATTCATTTTCCATTCTGCTTTGATAAATATGGCCCATTGTCATTTGAACAAAATCCTGAATTATTGGATCATTACTCCATTGAATCTCCTCTGAACTGCTGAACACCTTGGCCTTGCCCTCATGCATTACCACAACCTGGTCGGCAAGGTTAAATATTTTAGGAATATCATGGCTGACAATCACTGCGGTATATCCCATTTCCTTTTGAATTTTATAAAACAACCGATAAATTTCCAGTGACCTGGCAGGATCAAGTCCAGTGGTTGGCTCATCAAACAGCATGATCTTGGGCTGAAGTTGTAATGCCCGTGCCAGGCCGACCCTTTTCAGCATACCGCCACTAAGCTGGGCCGGGAATTTATTTTCATGCCCAACAAGGCCAAACTCCTCAAGGGATCCCATAACCCGATTGCGTATTTCCTGTTTGCGGAGTTTGGTCTTTTCTTCCAGCGGCAAAGCGACATTTTCAAAAACTGTCATCGAGTCAAATGGGGCCACCCCCTGGAACACGACTCCAAAATAGGATCTTATTTCGTTGAGTTCTCTGGAACCCATAACCGTAACGTCCTTGCCTTCAACAAGAATCTGACCAGAGTCCGGCTTCATCAACCCGAGAATGAGTTTAATTGCAACACTTTTACCCTGACCGCTCGCACCTCCGATAACCGTTGTCATTCCAGGCCGGATACTAAGATTGACCCCCCTTAAGACCTTTTGCACAGCACCGTTTGCACTCTCAAAGGATTTGTGCACATCGACAAACTGAATAATCGGCTCGATCATAACAGCATTGCCGTTAATAGGTAGTCCCAAATCAGGACTGTTATTGAGGAAAGTACAACTGCCTGGGTGGTTGCCTTGCTGACACTTCCTGCTCCAAAACCCAAACTACTCCTAAACAGCAGAAATCCCCTGCCTGTGCTAATCCAGACAATGATGAGAGCAAAGACAAATGATTTAATAATACCCAGATTAATATCCTTGTTCACCACGCTCTGCTCCATGCCGGAAAAGAAGGCCCCGGGATTTACGCCCAAAAGCTTGACACCGGATAAATATCCACCGAAAATTCCAACCACATCAAATATCAGGGTAAGCAGCGGGACAGCCACAAGGGTTGCCAAAAATTTTGGGGTTATAAGAAACCTGTATGGGTCAATAGACATACATTCCAGAGCGTCAACCTGCTGGGTTATCCTCATAATTCCCAATTCTGCACACATGGCTGATCCGGCCCTGCCAGTAACCATGAGGGCTGTCAGTACAGGGCCCAGTTCACGGATAAGAGTCAGAGCAACTGCTGAACCAAGGAGTCCTTCAGAGCCAAATTTACTCAGCGTGTAGTATCCCTGCACACCGAGGACCATGCCGGTAAATGCGGCTGTAAAAAAAATAACAACAAATGAATGCGCCCCAATCAACTTTAGTTCTTTGAGAAAAGCAGCAAAACGAAAAGGTCTCCTGAAAATACCACGAATGGAATGCAAGAGAAACAAACCCATTCCACCCAGATCATTAATATGATACAGAGTGGCTTTTCCAAGATTTTCTATTTGTTTTAAAACTATCTGCATAAAATGCTTGTTCAAATCACGAAATTAATTTTAAGAGTAACCGCTTCCGCTATACCAATAATCGCTTAGATAAGCAATTCCGTAACGATGTAAATTTGTCTTTATATCAGTAAAAAACTTCCCCGAACTATTAAATAAAAACTGAAATTAATGCAGAATAATTATTTTACTTCTTATACGATCTCCTGTAGTTTCATTATAATATGCGTAAGATAATAACAATTCCTAAAAAAACACAACCGGTTATTTCCCCCCTCTTATAACAAAACCAATGCATTCGTGAGGTATAAAATGGACACCTATTATCAGCCAAAGGATCTACCAAAGTTTGCCGAAATCAGTGAAGGCGCCCCAGAGCTTGCCCAAAAATTTTTCGATTACTATGCTGCTGTTTTTGCGGAAGGTGAATTGACCCAAAGGGAGAAATCCCTCATTGCGCTGGCTGTGGCCCATGCAGTTCAGTGCCCGTATTGCATTGATGCATACTCGCAGGATTGCCTGGAGAAAGGCTCCAACGTCAATGAAATGACTGAGGCAATCCATGTCGCTACAGCGATACGCGGCGGGGCCTCATTGGTACATGGCGTTCAAATGCGCAATGTTGCAGGAAAAATATCGTTATAAATATTGTCGGCATCGTAGATAGGGAGCGAAGTGAGACTTCGAGAATCACGATACTGACACGTATACCGTTTGTAATCATTTGGTTTTATTAGGTGGCGCTTTTTCTTTTTTGACTTTTCTTTAGGAACATATCAATATTGAATCATGTCTAATTTGCAAGCAGCAGAAAATCTAAACAGCAATCTTTTCCAGATACCTGCTTTAGAGACATTCAGAGAAAATCTTGACAACAATGGTCTTGATTTAAGCAGGACCCACTGCTCCACCCTGCAGGTTAATGTCGGTATGCTCTGCAATCAAACCTGCAAACACTGTCACCTCGATGCCGGTCCCTCCAGAAAAGAAATCATGTCAGAAAAAACCATGACTGATGTCCTTGAACTGGCTGCCAGGTTCGACTTTCAAACCATAGATATTACCGGCGGAGCACCGGAAATGAATCCTCACATCCAGACCTTGATCAGCAAACTTGCCCCATTGTGCAAGACCCTTATTTTACGGTCCAACCTGACCGCCATTGCAGAAAAAGAACAGGAACCGCTCCTTCGACTTATATCTGACAAAAAAGTAACAATAGTAGCATCCCTCCCTTCATTTAATGAAGCACAATCAGAAACACAGCGTGGAAAAAACTCTTTTGCCACCTCAATAACCACACTCAAAAAATTAAACTCAATCGGGTATGGCCTGCCAGATACCGGTTTAGAATTGAACCTGGTGAGCAACCCTACCGGTGCCTTTCTGCCTTCATCCCAGAAACAGACAGAAAAACGCTTTCGCCAGATGCTTGCCCGGAAATGGGGCCTGTCTTTCAACAATCTTTATACCTTTGCCAATGTACCGCTTGGCAGATTTCTTACCTGGCTGAAATCTACAGGCAACCTTGAAAGTTATGTTCTCAAACTGGCCGCCAACTTCAATTCCTGCTCACTGCATGGATTGATGTGCCGTTCTCTCATATCCGTATCCTGGGACGGCTATCTCTTTGACTGTGATTTCAACCAGGCTCTCAACCTTTACATGGGGGGCAGAAAAAAGCATATTTCGGACCTGCATGTTCTGCCAGGCCCCCATGACAGTATTGCCGTATCCGAACACTGCTATACCTGTACTGCAGGTTCAGGATTCACCTGAGGCGGCTCTATCAATGCCTGAGTGTCAGGCAAACAATTATATTTTCAAACATTCCATTATAAATACGCAGAACTCTTTTCAGTGGCCTCATGATGACGACATTGTTCAAGCAATTCAAAAATGTTGAGCAGGCAAGTCTTGCCGTAGTTGACCAAATAGTGAATAGTGCGAAATCAGCAGTTTTAGAAAAAGGTTTCTGTACCATTGTTCTGGCAGGAGGACGAACACCGCAGCAAACTTATGAACTTCTGAGCAAACCTTCATGGGCAGATCAAATGTCCTGGCAACAGAGTCATTTCTTCTGGGGTGATGAGCGGTGGCTTGCATCTAAACACCCTGACAGCAATTTCTCCATGGCCCACAATGCCTTGTTTTCAAAGGTGCATATCCCTCCCCAGAATATTCACCAGATACCTACCGGGCACCAGGCCCCTGAAATCGGTGCGAAGATGTATGAAAAACACCTGCGTGATTTTTTTCATACAAAGCCCCTGACAGAAACCATCAAAATTTCAGAAAATACAACCTTCCCAAGTTTTGATCTCGTCCTCTTGGGAATGGGTGCAGATGGCCATACAGCCTCCCTGTTTCCCGGTTCAAACTTTCTGGAGGAAAAAAAGAAATGGGTTGCCGCTGTCAAAGAAGGCCTGGGATCACCACCCGTACCACGTATTACCCTCACTCTGCCGGTTCTGAACCAGGCAAAAAACATTATTTTTCTTCTCTCAGGAAACAAGAAAAGGGAAATTCTCGATACTATCCTTAATGAACCGGAAAAGGCACTGGCATATCCGGCTGCCCACGTGAAGCCCAGGGGAAACCTTATATGGGTTGTCGCTGAAAAAGAGTGAGGCTCCTCCAGCAGAACTGAAGGTATAATGCCTC
>JBDLJI010000182.1:0-4899 GCA_039714455.1 Thermodesulfobacteriota bacterium | reverse complement strand
CAAGGGGTCGAGGGGTCAAGGGTAAAAGATTAACTGCGGTAGTCACTAAAAGCATTGACAGGATTAAGTGGGTAAAATAGCCTTGTCGCTGACTGCTGACTGCTGACTGCTAAATAAACTTTATTTCACTTATAAACATACAACTTAAAACTTAAAAACTATGTATATCGACGTCTTTAACGGTGATGCTGATGGCATCTGTGCCCTGCACCAACTCAGACTTGCGGATCCCAGGCCTGACGCCAGGCTGGTGACAGGTGTCAAACGTGATATTCATCTCCTGCAGCAACTCGCTGGTACCCGCAAAGCTCATATAACTGTGCTCGATGTTTCCCTGGACAGCAACCGGGAATCGCTGGTATCACTCCTGAAAGATGACTGTGAGATTTTATATGTGGATCATCATTTCAGTGGCGAAATACCGGATTTTCAGAATCTCAAGGCACATATCGACTCAAATCCGGAAACCTGTACCTCATTGATTGTAAACCGTTTGCTTGGAGGGGAAAATAGTGCATGGGCAGTGGTTGGTGCATTTGGTGATAATCTGCATCAGTCTGCCTATCGGGCAGCAGAAGCACTCTCACTGCCGGATTTGAGTGTTGCCAAACTCAAAGAGCTGGGAGAACTGTTAAACTATAATGGTTACGGATTTTCTGTGACTGACCTGTTTTTTTCACCACAGGATTTATACAGAGAAGTGATTCCCTTTCCTGATCCACTTACCTTTCTGGAACACTCAAGCATTCTGCCAAAATTAAGAAATGGATTCCATGATGATATGAGACAGGCAACATCCTATAAACCTGTCAGAGAAACTGAAAGTGGCAGAATTTTTGAACTGCCGCCTGAGCCATGGGCTCGAAGGGTATCTGGTGTTTTCAGCAACCTCAAGGCGCAGGAGGAACCTGGCCTGGCCCACGGATTACTTACTCGCAATCCAGATGGCACATACCGTGTGAGTGTCCGGGCTCCACTCATTAACAGGAAGGAAGCGGATACTCTCTGCCGTGCCTTTACAACCGGTGGCGGCAGAGCAGCGGCAGCCGGCATCAATTCCCTGCCGCCAGAGCAGCTGGATGTTTTTTTCAAAACCTTTGAAGAAGTATTTGGAAAAGATAGGCCAAAGGGTAAAGGATAAAGATTGAAAATTGAAAATTGAAAATTTAAGGTATAAATAACCCTCGAACCCTTTTTTTATAAAAATCCTCGCCTAAAAGATATCTCTTTATTACAATTACATACGAAAAAGATAAAAACAGACTCACTACTGCCTGAGGTGATGCGATGAAGCTACCGGAAGTCAACTACTGGATAACTAACATGCTCGAATCCTACCAAAGGGTTTCGGACCTCAACTTTACTGTGGGCAGGCCGCTCCAAGTCGAAACCGCAGGCCAGTTAGCCCCTATTAAAGTTAGCCCGGAAATAAATGAGTTGACTCCTTTTCAGACTGAAGTCGCAGCCTTGAACTTTATCCAGGGCAACAAACGACTGCTGGATGACCTTGCAACCCACGGCTCCTGTGACCTTTCTCATGCCCTGGGCAACAAGGCCCGTTTCAGGGTTAATGTTTTTACCCAGCAGGGTCATCTTTCCATAGTCATGCGGAAAATGGAAAACATCATTCCTACCATAAAGTCACTCAACCTTCCTGATGTCTTCAACAAAATGACCAAAGAAATTAACGGCTTCATCCTGGTAACCGGTGCAACCGGCACCGGTAAAACGACCACTTTGGCAGCCTTGTGCGATAAGATCAACAAAGAAAAAATGGTGCATGTAGTCACCCTGGAAGATCCAATCGAATTTGTACACCCCCATAAGCAATGCACCTTTAACCAGAGGGAGTTGGGCAATGATTTCGACTCCTTTGCCAACGGCTTGCGTGCCGCTCTCAGACAGGCACCCAAGGTCATCCTTGTTGGTGAAATGCGCGACAGGGAGACCATGGAGATTGGTCTTTCGGCCGCTGAAACAGGCCATCTTGTCATGAGTACCCTGCATACAGTTGACTCCGGTCAGACCATCAACCGTATTCTGGGCTTTTTTGATCAGGAGGAACAGCCTCAAATCAGAAACCGTCTGATTGATACAATCCGTTATGTTGTTTGCCAACGTTTACTGCCAAAAGAGGGAGGCGACCGCGTTGCAGCCTTTGAGATCATGGCCAACAACCTGCGGGTCAAGGATCTTATCATCAACGGCGAGACTGAGGATAAAACATTTTACGACATTATAGAGGACGGTTCCGCTCTCGGCATGCAGACCTTTGACCAGCATATTCTTGAACTTTACGAACATGGTCTCATCAGTGAGGAAACTGCAAAGGTGTACGCTTCTCGCAAAAGCGCAATCGGTCGTGGCCTTGACAAGATTAAGGCAGCCCGTGGTGAGGCAACAACCGGCATTACCGGACTGGGAATGAAAAAGTAAGAAAAATAATCTTGTTTCATATTTATTGAAATGATTTCCTTTAATTAAATAAGAGAGATAAGCGATCCAGGAGACTGTTATGATTGACACCTGCCCACACTGCCAAGAGCCTCTCAACCTCTCAGATGTCCAGAAATCAAAGGTGCAGACCGCCCTTGACAAACTCCCATCGGGCAATCTGCTTAAGCTTGGCTGCCCTCAATGCCAAAAGCCCTTTGAACTGGAATCCGACGGTACTTCACCCGGTCAAAAACCAAATAAAGATGCCGTGGCGCCAAGTTGGGGTCCACCTCTAACAGGTGCCAGAAATATTGCGGTCACTCCACCACCACCCCCTGACCTTGACTGGTTGGCCAGTGGCCAGATGCAGGAAAAAGAAATCGTGGAAGACACACCCATTGTTCTCATCCTGATGAACAAGGGACCTGGATTAAACACAGTCCGGGAAGCATATGAGGATGAAGAATTTTTGCCGGTGTTTTCTGATTCCCTTGAAGGCGCCATTGACATGATGCAGTTTACCCCTTTTGCAGCCTTAGTCTTACACAGTCGCTTTGAAGGAGACTCGCTTGAGAGCAACAACTTCCACAATTTCATAAAAAAAATGGCCATGGCCAGGCGCCGTAATATTCATTACACCCTTATCGGACCTGAATTCCAGACCCTCTATGACCTGCAGGCTCTCTCTAACAGCGCCAACCTTGTGGTCAACGACAATGAACTTAACAACTTCAAGATTATCCTGAAAAAATCCCTTCACGAAAGCCAGAAACTCTTTGGCCCCCTGGCTGAATCCATGGTAAGCCATGGGAAAATTACCAGTTCCATCTGGCTGGATATAAAGGTTAAGGCTGAGCAGAAGATGAAAAGCGCTGTTCTGAAAGACCTGCTGGAAGTCAAGGGCTAATGTTTACTCTCTCTGTATCTCGCCACTGCCCGGTTGTGTTCCTCCAGAGTCCTGGAAAAATGATGACTCTTATCATTTTTTGAGACAAAATAAAGGTAATCAGTTTCGGCAGGAGATATTACTGCCTGCATGGCAGCCTCTCCCGGATTGGTAATGGGACCTAGGGGAAGTCCTTTTATGACATAGGTATTATATGGTGTTGGTTTTTTCAGCTCACTCTGCCTTAATGGACCTGTGATATCGGAGTTCCCATAACGAACCGTAGGGTCAGCCTGCAGCCGCATGCCTTTTCCCAGGCGGTTGAGAAATACATCAGCGACCAGCGGACGCTCATGGGGAAGGCCGGTTTCCTTTTCAACAATTGCGGCAAGAGTAATGATCTCATGGTGCGTCAGACTATGACGGTTAGTATTCGTATTCCCTATTAATTTGCTGTATATATGGAAATGCCTGGTCACCATCATCCTGATAATTTCCTTTGCATTTAGCTGCCCTCTGGAAAGATAGTACGTGTCAGGAAACAGGTAGCCCTCCAGGCTGTCTGCCTCTACTCCCATTTCCCTCAGGAACTCCGGATCATATGCCAAAGCAAAAAATTGGGAGCGGTCAATCCAGCCTTCAGCTTCCAGAATATTTGCAACCTTTGACATATCGGTGCCTTCCGGCATGGTTACCGGCCGATAAAGCACCTTGCCTTTCTTGAGAAGATCAATGATTTTAAGGGGCCTTTTGCCTGTCTCGAAGCGGTATTCTCCGGCCCGAAGTTTTTTTGCTGCCCCTGTCAGCATTACCAGCATGGAAAAACGTCGGTCAGCCCTGATGACTTTTTTGTCGGCTAGAATATGTTCTATTTCAGATATGCTGGTACGGGCAGGGATTATTACGTCTATCTTATTGTCCGGGGACGGGGGGCCGGGATTAATTGCGTATACTCCTATCCACAAGAGCCACAATAGAGGAAATCCTAAAAAGAAAAGACTGAAAACAGGAAGACGAAGACCGAGAATAGTCATGTTTTTTTTAGCTGTCAGCTATCAGCTGAAAACGATATTTCACCAGCAGAATAGAGTATATCTGTAATTATTTTTTCACCCTTGAAACCTTGGCCCCTCGGCCCCTTGAACCCTTTTTCGCCTTTCCGCCTTTCTTTCTTTCCCTGAAGGCAATTTTTAAAATCTGGTCCATGTTCTTTACCGGAATGAACTCCATCTGTGCCCTGATATCTTTTGGGATTTCTACCAGGTCTTTTTTGTTTTGAGCAGGGATAATAACTTTTTTGATACCAGACCTTAAGGCTGCAAGAGCTTTTTCCTTGAGCCCCCCAATGGGAAGCACCCTTCCCCTTAAGGTGATTTCACCTGTCATGGCTACATCCCAGGCCATCTTTTCCCTGGTAATGGCTGAATAGAGCGAAGTCGCCATGGTAACTCCTGCAGAAGGGCCATCTTTCGGAATAGCACCGGCAGGAACGTGGATATGAATATCAACCTCTTCAAAATATGACTCGCCAAGCTTGAATTCATCCATTCTCGACCTGCAGTAACTTAAGGCTGCCC
>JBDLJI010000181.1:0-4913 GCA_039714455.1 Thermodesulfobacteriota bacterium | reverse complement strand
CAAAATAAGAGGCCGGAACTGTATTGCAACGTAAAGTGCCAACAGATAAAGTGCTAACCCGCATTTCTCACGAACATTTCAGCATTCAATAGTGAATGGTAATAGTCTGAGGGCATAGAATAAGGTATACGGGATATTGACGGGAACAGAGTGTTTACTGAATGGAAAGAACCTTCCCAGCAAGAGCAACTTTCTGTTATGTAGATAAATCCTGCTTATGAAAACTTATGAAGTCATCGAGGGTCTGAATTGATACATTCCTTACCAGCTCACGATGAGAGGTGATGCCGCTTATTGCTTTCTGGAGTCCATCATAGGCTAACATATGGAAACCTTCACTTTCGGCAACCGTGCGTACGCGGATCATGGCATCTTTTGATACCAGGGATTCCTGAATTGCACGGCTTATCTGTAAAATCTCAAAGACCCCTACCCTTCCCTTGTATCCAATGGTATGGCAATGATCGCAGCCCTTACTTGTCCAGAAAATCGGTTTTATATCTTCGGGAAGAAATGCATTATAGCGCTTCACCAATTCGGACGATTTCGGATCAGGAATCTTGCATCTTGGGCAGAGTTTTCGAACAAGCCTTTGTCCCATGACACAGTTCAAGCCTGCAGAAATAATATACGGCTCAATTCCCATGTCAACCAGCCTGATCACTGCTGAAGGGGCGTCATTGGTATGCAGGGTTGAAAGAACAAGGTGACCTGTCTGGCTTGCCTGGAAGGCAATGGATGCTGTCTCCTTGTCCCTGATCTCTCCAACCATGACAATATCAGGGTCCTGCCTCAGTATGGAACGCAGGCCGGAGGCAAAAGTAATTCCCGCCTTTGGATTAATCTGCACCTGATTGATCCCTGAAACATCATATTCCACAGGGTCTTCTACAGTAATGATATTGACCTCAGGAGTATTCAACTCGTTCAGGCAGGCATAAAGGGTTGTTGACTTTCCACTGCCTGTAGGACCGGTGACCAAAATGATCCCCTGCGGTCTTTGTACCTGGTTCATGAAAACTTCCAGATCTTTTTTAGGAAAACCCAGATCACCAATACTCAGGCCGGCTCCATCAGGATCAAGTATACGAACAGTAACCTTTTCCCCATATGAGGTTGGGATTGTCGATATCCGCAGGTCATATTCTTTCCTGCCGAATTTAATCCTGGTTCTGCCGTCCTGTGGTTTTCTCCGGATGGAGATATCCATATTGGAAATAATTTTTATTCTGGCCACCACCGAAAAATGACTCTTCTTCGAGGCATGAAGAATTTCCCGCATAATACCATCGACACGGTACCTGATCAGGGTATCACCATAACGTGGCTCTATATGGATATCACTTGCCTTGAACTTGATTGCATTAGCAATGATATGGTTGGTAAATTTTACAACAGGTGCCTGTTCCGTCAGAACAATCAGGTTCTGGATATCATTTTCTTCTTCAGGGGCTTTCTCATCCGCAATGACTTCCAAAAAGGCGTCAATTTCTGCGTCTTGGCTCAATTTACTGTCAAGGTTATTTGTGTAAAACCTCTCAATAGCTGCAATTACCTCACTTTCCGGTGATACGGCAATTTCAACATCAAGCGCGGTGATAAAACGAAGATCGTCAATAACATACTGATCAAGAGGATTGGACATCGCAACCACAAGTTTCTTTCCTTTTTTACTGACCGGTATGACCATGGAGGCGGTAGCAATGCTTGCCGGAATAATGCTGATAACATCAGGTGGTATTTTCAGATTCTCAAGGGGCAAAAAATCTATATTCAACTGGCTGGCCAGGGCCTTAGCGATATTGACATCATCGGTCACACCCATCTCAATAAACAGTTTGCCGATTGGAGTCTTGGGAAGGCTCTGGGCCTTCTGGATTTCCAATGCCTTGGTAAGAGTCTTCTCGTCGATAAGACCGGCCGCCAGGAGATAGACTCCGAGTCTCTTATGCCAACGATAATATTTTTTTTGTGTGGTCCCGTTGCCCATAGATCAACTTGAAAATTTGCCAGCAATTGAATAAATAAAATATGCTATTTTATAAAAAAAAGCACTTAATTGCAACCTTGATTCGCTCCTCCTAGATATCATCACGCCACATGAAATTCATTTCCATTATTCTATCCGAGAGAATAGCGGCAAGATTTTTCATAATAATATAGCCAAGACGAGGGTTATAAACAAACAGTTGAAACAGTTTTTTCTGATTGACTTTAAGTACTGTCAGATCACTGTAAGCAGATACCTTGGCCGAACGGCGCCGTTTCCTTAAAAGGCACATCTCCCCAAAAACATCACTGTTCTTCAGGACAGCGAGTCTCTTATTCAGTTTGTCATCAGAGTCAATCTGGCTGGCCTGCAGTTCAACCTTAACATTTCCCTGCAAAATTATATAAAAATCAGAATCAGCACCATAGCTTGACTCTTCAAGAATTATTTCGCCCGGCTTGTAAGAAACCTCACTGCTTATCTCGAAAATAGCATCAAGCTCTTCAAGGGAAATATCCTCGAAAATTTTAAATTTCAGCAAATCTTCTTTGGGTATCATAACTCACCACCTCAACTTTTTTATATTAAAACTCTAATATTATTACAATGCAACTTTTCCTGTAAAACAGATGCACATGATTTTTCCAAGGGACTTTCATATTGAAAGCGAAGGGTTAAAATATCAACTCCTGCAGCACTTGGCTATCAAAAATAATACTATCTTATATATAGCTGTTTACTCTTAACAAGAAAAAATATTTTTTATCATTAATTATTTCTATGCAGTTAAGGAACAATTGTTGATAGTAATGAAAAGGTTTTTTGCATACCTGTAAACGTTTTTATTCTTATATTCGTCTTTGCATTATAAGCTTTATGCTTTATCTTCTTAATATGCATTGAACATGGGTAAATATTACTGAACACAAAATGAGGTCGCACCATGAAACGAAATATCATGATTATCCTTCTTCTTTCTCTAATGTTTCTCTCCGTCTCTTGTGCAACAAGGCAGCCAGAACGCTATAACACGCAGAAAGGCGCTGCTATTGGAGCTGGAATCGGTGCCCTGCTGGGTCAGGCCATCGGCAGGGACTCGGAAGCAACCTGGTTAGGTGCCGGCATCGGCACACTGGTCGGTGCCATAGCCGGCAATGCGGTTGACCAGGAACACCAGGCGGCAAGAGATGCGGCCAGGACGAACAAAAGAGTTGTGTATGTGGACAGAGGTGGACGTGCTGTAGAAGCCATACCGGTCCAGAACGATCAACAGACAAACTGCCGCAAAGTGACCAAGAGACAATGGGATAATGGCCAGATGATCAGTGAAACAGTTGAGGAGATATGTGAAGGAGAAAAGACAACCAGGGATTATTAAACTTTTATGGTTTCAACCTAAAAAAAGCGAAACCACATGAGTTCATATTTCATTCGGTTTTGCATACCTGTTTGAAGAATATTCTTCAAACTTTCATGGTGTGTGGATAAAAAATATCCATTATGGATAAAAATTATCCATCGTAATAATTTCCATTCCAGCATTTTTCTACAAGAAGAACATCCCCTTACCTTCTGTTATTTCAACAAAAACTCTAAATATTCAATCTGTCACAGACTCTGGCACGATTGTTGTATTCCATACAAGTAATCAGGAATTTTTATTAATAGTCATCTTCTCAAAAAAATACAGGTAACAGTTAATGATGACCAGCCAGGCAGTAAAATATGATGATAAATCTCTAGCAGATCAAAAGAAAGACGCGCAAACCAGAAACCAGCTTTCCCTGTTTAGATATATGCAGGATGTCAACACCTACAAGCTTCTGGACAATGAAGAAACCAAGGCACTGGTTAAAAGGTATCAGGAAAAAGGAGACCAGCAGGCCGGCGATGAACTTGTAACTGCAAACCTGCGTCTCGTTGTCAAAATTGCAGGAGATTTCCAGAAATACTGGACAAATAACTTTCTCGATCTCGTTCAGGAAGGCAACATCGGCCTTATCAAGGCGATAAAAAAGTTTGAACCGGAACGCGGCATCAAGTTTTCGTATTATGCAACCTTCTGGATCAGGGCCTATATCCTGAAATTTATCATGGACAACTGGCGTTTGGTAAAACTGGGTACCACCCAGGTCCAGCGCAAACTCTTTTACAAACTGAATAAAGAAAAAAAAGTACTTGAAGCTCAGGGTATAAAACCAGAAAGCCGCCTACTGGCAAAGCGACTGGATGTCAAGGAAACTGACATCATTGAAATGGAACAGCGATTCAATGGACCGGACATATCCCTCGAAAGCCCTGTCAGCCCTGACTCTCAAACTGAGCATAAAGATATGCTTTCTGAAAACGGCCCTTCTGTTGAAGAACTCGCTGCAAGGCGTGAAATCATTGAGAAGATCACGGATGTTCTTAATAAACAAAAAGGTTCTTTCTGCAAAAGGGAGAAGGTAATCCTTGAGGACAGACTGCTTCAGGACGATTCCCGCTCATTAAAAAATATTGCCGAGCAGTTTCAGATATCAAGAGAACGAATCAGGCAAATTGAGGCAAGACTTTTGAAAAAGATCGGCAAAACAATACGGCAGGAAATGCCGGATCTTGCCTTCAATCTCCCAGCCGCATAAAAAAAACAATATTTATCTGCAAGATTTTTTTTAAATATTTTTTAAAAAAACTTTTTCAAAACCGGGCCGCCATACTGTGTGACCCGGTTTTTTTATTCCCTAAAGGTGTTTTTTCCTCTCTTCATTATTCTAATAATGACCTTAAAAATCAACATAGGTTATTGATTCTAAATAATAATTTCTCTATGATTATTTGTTTAATTGGTGCTCTATGAAATTCTTTCCAGAAATTATTTAGTGTGGATACGGAAATAAAAAAAGTTTCAAAAAATAAACATCTAGTACCAAGGTACAATAGA
>JBDLJI010000180.1:0-4919 GCA_039714455.1 Thermodesulfobacteriota bacterium | reverse complement strand
TTATGGCTCTTGGTGTAATGGCAACTGTTAATCAGGTTCTGGATATTGATACTGCAACACTTATCGCAGCAGATTTTGGTTATGAAGTTGAACAGGGTGCAACCGAGGAATCCATTGTATTGCAACTTGAGGAGCAGGAAGTTGGCGGCGAATTGCTGTCAAGACCGCCGGTCGTCACAGTCATGGGGCACGTTGACCATGGCAAGACCTCTATTCTTGATGCCATCCGTAAGACAGATGTCGCATTAGGAGAGGCCGGTGGCATTACCCAGCATATCGGTGCGTATTATGTCCGTTCCAGTGAGGGAGACGTTGTTTTTCTGGATACGCCGGGACATGCTGCATTTACTGAAATGCGTTCCCGCGGCGCCAAAGTTACTGATGTGGTGGTCCTGGTTGTCGCAGCTGATGACGGGGTCATGGATCAAACCAGGGAGGCCATTAATCATGCCCAGGCTGCCAATGTTCCAATTGTGGTGGCGGTAAATAAAATCGACAAGGCCAACGCCAACCCCGACAGGGTAAAACGAGAGCTTGCCGAACTGGGCCTTGTGTCTGAGGAGTGGGGCGGTGATGTAATTTATTGCGAAACTTCGGCTAAAAAGGGCACTGGTATTGAGAACTTGTTAAATAATATTCTGCTGCAGGCAGAAATTCTCGAATTAAAGGCAGACCCTGACCGTAAAGCGAGGGGCCGGGTCATCGAGGCACAACTTCACAAGGGCAGAGGTGCTGTTGCTACAGTTCTTGTCCAGGAAGGAACACTGAGGTTGGGAGAACCAATCGTTATTGGTCAGCATTCAGGTAAAGTTCGTACCCTGATTAATGACAAGGGAGAATACGTCAAGGAAGCAGGGCCGGCGACACCGATAGAGATACAGGGCCTTTCCGGCGTTCCCCAGGCCGGCGATGAGTTTAACGTCGTCAAGGACGACAAAATGGCCAAGAGCGTCAGCGCGTCCAGGCAACTGAAGATCAGGGAATCTGAATTGGGCTCTGCAACGAAGATTTCATTGGACAAGCTTTTTGAACAGATGGAACTTGGGGATGTTAAGGAACTCAGGGTTATTTTACGGTCCGATGTACAGGGAACCCTGGAAGCCTTTGGCAAGGCAATAGAGGAATTGAGTACTGATGTGATCAAGGTCAAGGTGCTGCATGAAGGAACAGGTACAATTACAGAGTCTGATGTTCTCCTTGCTTCCGCCTCTGAAGCCATAATCATAGGTTTTAATGTCAGGCCGCCGGTAAAAGCAAAAGAGCTGGCCGGCAAAGAGCATGTTGACATCAGGTTCTATGACGTCATCTATCATGCCCTTGATGATATAAAGAAAGCCATGGTCGGCTTGCTGGATCCTGAATTTGAAGAAGCGGCTATCGGCAGTGCCGAAGTGCGGGAAACCTTTTCGGTTCCAAAGATTGGAACAATTGCCGGCTGTTACGTCATTGATGGAAAAGTAGCCCGTAATGCCAAGGCGAGAGTCCTGAGGGACGGTGTTGTTATTTATACCGGGCAAATAGGCTCATTGAGGCGATTCAAGGACGATGCCAAGGAAGTGGCAAGCGGCTATGAATGCGGTATAGGGATAGAAAATTTCAATGATATTAAAGTCGGAGACGTGATCGAAGCCTTTATTATGGAAGAGGTCGCAGCCAGCCTGTAAGATTATATAGTTGCACAGGCATGGAAATGGCAAATTGATCATGGCTATCCACCCTAAAAAAAGTTTATATCGGTTCGATAGAGAAGCTGCAGGCAATAAGCGGCCGAAGCGGGTCGCTGATATGATAAAGAATGAGATCGCTCTTCTCCTGCTCCGCAAGGTCAAAGACCCTCGGTTGACCAGTGTAAGTATAGTTACCGTGGAAGTGACCAGGGATCTGCGAAAGGCGATTGTCTATTATAGTGTCCTGGGAGATGAACAGCAGATTAAGAATGTTGCTGAGGGACTGGCCCGCGCTAAAGGGTTCATCCGCAGTCATCTTGCTCGGGAACTGGGTATGCGAGCTACCCCGGATCTGGTTTTTAAGTTGGATCTTTCCATGGCTCATCAGCAGGAAATGGAAATGTTGCTGAAGGAGATAAAGACTGATGATGAATCCTCCGAAACAGGTCCCTGATAAGATTACTGAAGCACTGCGTCAGGCAAAGAATATACTTATTGCCAGCCATGTGTTTCCGGATGCTGATGCCATTGGTTCGCAACTGGCTCTGGGAAATATCCTTGAGTCCCTGGGGAAAAATGTATTTTATTATTGTGAGGAATTTGTATCGCGTATGTATGAGTTCATGCCCGGCTCAGAACAACTCGATAATAATTTTCAAGATATATCGCAGTTTGATGCTGCAGTAGCAGTTGATTGCGGAGACCGTTTTCGGCTAGGTCATGAAGTGGATGTGCTTTTGCAGATACACCCATTCATCGTTATTGATCACCATGCCGGACACAGAGACTTCGGAGATATTAGCTGGGTTGAAGCGGACCGGTCATCGACCGCAGAAATGGTTTTTGATCTGGCCCTGGCCCTGAATGCTGAGATTTCATATAATGCAGCCTTTAACCTCTATGCTGCTATAGTAGCTGACAGCGGTTCTTTTAAATATGACTCAACATCAGCGTATACATTCCATGTTGCCGCCCAACTATTGAATCGTGGAGTGGTGCCCTCTGAAGTTGCCGGTAAACTCTTTGACAATTATTCGGTAAACCGGTTGAAGCTGCTGGAAAATGTCCTCGGCTCCCTGGAGCTTCATTCTGAAGGGCAGATAGCTGTAATTGCCGCTACAAATCAAATGTTCGAGGCAAGTGGAGCAAGAAGGGAGGATACTGAAGAATTTATCAACTTGCCCCGAGCGTTGCGTTCGGTTAAAGTGGCCGCTTTTTTGAAGGAAACCCCGGATGGCTCTATTAAGGTCAGCCTTAGGGCCAAAGGAGAATGTGACGTTTCCCAGGTGGCTTTGAAATATGGCGGCGGCGGACATAGAAATGCAGCAGGTTACAGTGTAAAAGATAAAATACTGGCTGATGTGAATGAAGAACTCCTGCAGGACCTTAGAAAGAGACTGAAGTCGAGATGGTCTGCAGCGTAAGAGTTTTATCTGAATGTGATGATGACAGTTGAGGCAAAAAACAATCCAGATATGCAGGAAAGGAGTAAATTTTCTGTATCCGGACAGAGTTCGGCGTCATCCCGGGAAGGGGTTTTTCCGGTTTGCAAGCCCGAGGGTGTCTCCTCATTTCGCATGGTGCAACTTGTACGGAGGAATCTGGGCATTAAAAAGGTTGGTCATACCGGCACCTTGGACCCGTTTGCCTCCGGTGTACTGGTTATTTGTGCCGGAAGGCCGGCTACAAGGCTTATATCTCAGTTAATGGTGGGAGATAAGGAATACGAGGCGACCTTACAGTTAGGAATCACCACTGTTACTCAGGACCCTGAAGGGGAAATTGTTGAGCGGAGACCTGTGTCTGAAATGTCAGAGAGAGTTATTGCAGAGTGTTTGGCGCAATTTACCGGGGAGCAGATGCAAACTCCGCCCAGTTACTCTGCATTAAAGCACGAGGGAAAGCCTTTATATTATTATGCGCGCAAAGGAATTAAAGTGGTGAAGGAGCCGCGTTTAATAAACATTAAAGAGTTGCACTGCCTCTCTCAGGATAGAGATACATTGGCACTGAGGGTTGTCTGCTCCAAAGGGACCTATATCAGGACCCTTGCTGCAGACATAGGTGAATTTTTAGGATGCGGCGCGCATCTGAGTAAACTGAAAAGGACACGCAACGGATTTTTTTCCATAGGCGATACTCTGCCGGGCGAAAAACTGTTTGCAGAGGAAACTGCAAGATCCTTGCTGGACAGTCACCATATATCGGTGGATTCAGTAAAGGAATTACTTGCCGGCAATACAGAAAATAATTAAGGAATAATCAGGCCGGCAGGCACCCTCTTGGGAATGCCACTTAGAATCTTGTCCCGTAGAGAAAAAAGCCTGAATTCGCCGGTATTTTTTTAAAAAAATAATAGGAGGATAGTTGTGGCACAGCAAGCTGAAAATAAAAGCGAAATTATCGAAAAATTTAAAACGCATGATACAGACACCGGCTCATCGGAAGTGCAGATTGCACTGCTCTCGGACCGGATAACTTATCTGACAGAGCATTTCAAGGTGCATAAGAAGGATCATCATTCCCGCCGTGGGTTATTGAAGCTCGTCGGTCAGAGAAGAAGGCTTCTGCAGCACTTGAAGCAGAAGGATATTGTCAAGTACCGCACAATAATTAAGGAACTTGGAATCCGCAAGTAGGCGGAAGCAAAGGTTCAGCGAAGGCGCTCTATTTTCTGCAGCAGAAATTTCCTGACGCTTTCCTGGTTTTGTCCGGGACGGTATGGGGATTGTCAGGCTGGAAAATGATACTCGCAGTTATCACATTCAAAGTGAGGCGAGGATGATCCTCGCCTGGAGCAAGAGATTGCAGTGCTTGCAGTTGAAATAAACCAGAAGGAGAATACATGTATAAAAAAGTTGAGGCCGAAATAGGCGGCAGAAAACTGACCATCGAAAGCGGCAAGATGGCCAGGCAGGCGAATGGTTCGGTCCTGGTCACTTATGAAGAAACTGTGGTGCTGGTGACCGCAACAGCGGCGAAGAAGCCAAAACCAAACATGGGTTTTTTGCCCCTGACCATCGAATACCAGGAGCGGTTTTATTCGGTGGGGCGGATTCCAGGAAGTTTTTTCAGGCGTGAAATAGGCAGGCCGACTGAAAAGGAAACCCTGACCTGTAGAATTATCGACCGGCCACTGCGTCCCTTATTTGATGACGGCTGGATGACAGAAACACAGGTGATTGCCACAGTGCTTTCCGCTGATCAGCAAAACGACCCGGATATTCTTGCCATGGTCGGAGCCTCCGCTGC
>JBDLJI010000179.1:0-4936 GCA_039714455.1 Thermodesulfobacteriota bacterium | reverse complement strand
TTCCTGGCTTCTGGCATCCTTGATGGCTTTAATTTCATTTTCGGCAAAGGTCAGCCGGTCATTGGCTTTGAGTAACTGATCTTCTGTTAATGCAAGGCGACCCTTAAGTTTGTTGATCTCCTCGGAGCTGTTTTCTTCGGATGTTTTTATCCGGGACAGGAGAAGTTTTTTTAACTCTTTATTCTCTTCGTTCATCTGCTGGATGAAAAAGTGGTTCTCCTCTATTTCACCCTGCAGTCTCAATATCTCAGACTGATGATAATCAAGGCGATCTCCGGTTTCCGCCTGGCGTTCCCGCACCTCTTTAACAGTCTGTTTTTTCAGTTTGGCGACTTCCTTGTCAATGTCTTCAACTTTTGAATCCACTTTGCGAACTTGAACATTGGTGTATTCCATGTCTTTCTGCGTGGCGACACATTGGACCAACATGGTAGAGAGACCAAGAAGTATCAGGGAGTATAAAAAAGCTTTTTTCATGGATGTCCTCATTATTTCTATAATTTGTTTTATTGCATTCTTGTTGACCATTCAGGAGAAGACTGATTACCCTGAAGCCGGAACAGGGTACGGAAGCCTGTGCCGTTCTTGAATATCGTACAGATATCCCTGTCATCGTTATGACGGCGGCTGAAAACTATCTGCCGTCCATCCGGTGACCATGATGGTGATTCATGATCATCACGGTACCATGTCAGTTGCAGCGGCAACCCACCCTCGGGCTTTATAATGAAGATCTGGTAGCGGCTTTCATACAGGCCTGAGTATGTAAGCCATTTCCCGTCGGGTGACCAACTCGGTTCCGTATTGTCGTTACCCTGAAAGGTAATACGTCTGACAGCTTTTGTCTTTATATTCATCACATAAATTTGAGGGGTGCCGCTACGGTCCGATACAAAGGCTATATTTTTACCGTCCGGTGACCATGTTGGTGAAACATTGATTCCGGTATTTTTTGTGAGTCTGGAAAGGATAGTTCCCTTTGTATTTATGAGATAAAGGTCAGGATTGTCATCCACGCTTAAGGTTATAATCATGGTTTTGCCATCTGGAGACCAGGCAGGAGCAAGGTTAAGACCGGGATGCCGGGAAATGGCACTGGTAAACCTGGCTTCCCGCCAGTTGGTGATATAGAGATTCGGATTGCCCGGGTGATAGGAGGTATAGGCAAGCAGTTTGCCATCCGGTGAAAACTTGGGGGAGACGGCAAGATTTTTATGTCTGGTTATCTGCTTGATATTTCTTTCAAGTACGTCGGCTACGAAAATTTCCTTGTGCCCCGATACTTCTGAAGTAAAAGCTATGTTCGACATGCTTATCCCACGCTCTCCTGTGAGTTGGTAGATAACCTCATCACAGAATCTCAGCACCATCTTATCACGTACATCCAAAGAACCTTTGTAGCGTTTACCAAAGAGCATTCTGCCCTCGGCAATATCAATCAGTCTGAATTCAAAAGTTATATTTTCAGCTGTGATTTTGTATTCACTGAGGATGGTAAAGTCGACGCCAAGATTCAGCCAGTCGGTATTTTTAGAACCGTCATATTTTTCGGGCGGTACAACATTAATGAAGCCGTGAAATTCGAGTGCATCCGTAAGCAGGGCTGCCATGTCTCTGTCGGTTTTATTTATCCTGTCGGGCTTGTTTTTATTGGAAAAGTAAGGAACAGCAACAGGAACCTTACGAAAATCAGGAGAAGTTATATCAAGATAGACTCTTGCCTGAGCCATGCAGGCAAAAAAGAAATTCGTCAGTAGGGCGCAAACAATTATATATATTATTTTTCGAATATGCATAAGTCAGGTATGAATATCTAATACAGTTCTCCCGGTTTAAACCGTAAACCGATTTCCAGGGTGCTTTTATCCAATTGATCAGGGAAAGGAGGCAGCGGAGAGGCTTCTTTCAGGGCCTTTAAAACAAACTGGTTAAAATATATATTATCAGATTTTCTTTCAAAAAAACTGTCTGTAACAAATCCATCCTTCCTGATTATAATAATTAAAACTGCCTCAAGAGCATTATCCCAATTTTGCAGGTCTGGCAAGACCCAATGATCATGAATTTTCTGATAAACTGCAGAAAGGTACTGTTTCATATAAAAATCCGGTTCAATGCCCGTGCCTTTGGGGCCTGAGACGCCGGCAGTTTTTGTTGTGGAACCGGTCTGCGCGGTTGTTGTTTTTTCGCCTGGGCCAGGAGTTGGGCCGGGTGTGTGTGTCTGTAGTGAATCCGCAAGTTTGCTGACCGCATCTTTTGCGGCTTCACCAGCTTCGGCCTTGGCCTTTATTCGTTGCACCATCTGGGATAGTTTTGCTTTATCGACTGCTTCTTCCTCCTTGGTCTTACCGACTTTTATTTTCATCTTGATCGGTTTCAAGGAGACGGGTTTGGCAATAGCTGTCTTTACAGGAGCAGTAACTTCAGGTTTTGAAGGTTTAATACTGACTGCTGGTTTCTTGATTTCTGGTTCAATCTGTCTGACTGCAGGTTTTGCTGCAGGTTTTGCAACTGGTGGTGCAGTTTCAGCAACTTCAATGGCGGTAAACAGGTTTACCGTGTAAATTTCCGGAAGTCTGGGTTGCTGTTTAAAAAGAACAGGGGCAAGCATGGCTAAGACCACTAGAATGATGTGCAGGCCTATGGAGAAGTGAAAGGGTTTTCGCCATTCGCTGGAAAGCGTGATAATTGGAGATATAAGGCCGCCTGACCCCAGAAGTTTCATGGCTTCTTTTTTATGTCGGCTGGTTGGGTTATCATTCCCAGTTTGTCAAAACCTGAATCTTTAATGTCTGCCATTACTGAGACAACGAGGCCGTAAGGCACCTTCTTGTCCGCCTTTAAAAATATCGGTTTTTCATGGTCAGCTTTTGACAGGGTGCTCAACTGCTGCCGGAGCAGGGACTGGTCCAGCTTGATATCATTAAAATAGATCTGGCCGTCCTTTTTAATGGTTACCAGGAGAGGTTCCTCTTTCTGCCTTAAGGGTTTCGCCGTGGTCTCAGGCAGGTCGACATCAACACCCTGGGTCATCATGGGGGCTGTTACCATGAATATGATCAGGAGCACAAGCATGACGTCAACAAGGGGCGTTACGTTGATTTCGGAAACCAGTCTTTTTGATCCGTTGGTGCTGCCGAATGCCATAGCAGATAGTCCTTAAGGAATTATTTTACTCTGGATAACAGGTCCCGTTCCACCAGGTTCATAAAGTCAGCGGAAAACCCCTGCATATCATTTTCCAGATCAGCGAGTATGTTGGCATAATAATTGAAGAAGATGACAGCGGGAATTGCAACTGCAAGGCCTGCCGCGGTAGCGACCAGGGCTTCGGATATACCGGGGGCAACCACGGCAAGCGAGGCAGATCCACGCATACCTATGTCCTGAAACGATGTCATGATGCCCCATACTGTACCGAAAAGGCCAATGAATGGTGTGGCGCTTCCGGTTGTTGCCAGAAAGGATAAATATCTGCCGAGCCGGATTACCTGTTTGGTCTCAGCTTTACGAAGTGCTCTTTTCAGATTATCCATACGGGCCAATCTCATTTCCAGGGTTTCTTCAGCGCCCTGTTTAACTATCTTGCTGCGACCAAGTTTCTGTAACTCATTAAAGCCGAGGATGAATATGGATGCCTCAGGGCTGCTTGGTAGTTCCTGGGCCGTCTTATAGGCATCGACAAGGTTCTTGCTCTTCCAGAAAGTGTCGATAAAGAAGTCTGTTTCAAACCTGGCTTTTCTATATGATAGATGCTTCATGATTATTATAGTCCAGGACACCAATGAAAAAACAAGCAGGAGAAGCATAACAAACTTCACCATCGGACCTGCACTTATGACCATTTGAAAAATGCTTAAATCTTGCACTGATATATTTCCTTTCCGGATCTTGTTATGGATTATTTGTCGTTATCAAATAGGGAAGGACTGACTCTTCCTTATAAAACATTTCCAGTTATTTTAAGACCGACAATACTATATATTTTTATGGTTCATGTCAACAGGGTGACACGTGAGAAATGATATTTGCCCCGTGCACCGAAATGCAGAATTTGTCCAGCCATGTTGCTATGATTTCTTCATACATTGCAACCGGTGATTTCCGTTCACACTCCGTGCAAACTAGCCGCGCCTTATGTCAGCGTCCTGTCAACCGCGCTTTAATACCGCAATACATGCATTGCAGTTGTGGCTCTTGTGAATCCATGGTTGCCGAGCACATTTTATTATGATGCTTCAAGACGCATCTTTCATGATTTTGGTTTCGGTAAGGGCGCAGGCGAAATCCACTTTCACAGCTGTTTTGTCTTCAACAAGCACTTTTCCCTTAAAAAACCAGACGTTGCCGATATTTTCATCCAGGGTTACATGCATTCTGATGGTCTCACCCGGTTTCACCTCTCTTTTGAATTTTGCCCCTTTGATCCTGGTGAGTACCGGTGCTTTCCTGCCTGCCTCTGCAGTTTGTCCTGAATCCTGCAGCATTTCGGCCATAAAGAGGGCACCGGTCTGAAAAACAGCCTCACAGAGCAGAACACCGGGCATTAAAGGATAATCGGGATAATGCCCCTGGAAAATATCAAGGTCAGGCGCAATGAATTTTTCCGTAACAATTGTCTTGGAATCATACAATATGACTCTATCGACCCAGAGGAAAGGGGGCCTATGTGGAATTGCCTCATAAATGTCCGGATTATAATCCACCTGTAATCTCCAACACGGTACCGCTGATGTATGAAGCCTGCTCTCCGGCCAGAAAAAGCACCGCAGCCGCAACTTCCTGGGGTTTGCCGAAACGTTTCATGGGGACCAGTTTTTTATATTGAGCCAATTGATCAGCAGTCAGACCTTCAAGCAGTTCTGTGTCTATAAAGCCCGGTGAAACAGAGTTAACCGTAATTTTACGTTTTGCAGTTTCCTTTGATAAGGATCGC
>JBDLJI010000178.1:0-4959 GCA_039714455.1 Thermodesulfobacteriota bacterium | reverse complement strand
AGGCAGAATTCATCCCTTTTCCTCTTTTTTTCCATAATGGCCAGGGTATAATTTTTTGTACTTTTTTTGGTTACACTCCATCGCCCCAAACCATGAAAAGATTATTTATTGAATAATAACAACAAGATATCTTCTGGTAAAAATTTGTACCCTTACTAAAAAATTTATCCGCGATTAACCCGGGTTTCTCACAAGTAGAGACGCCGGATAGACAAAGTGTAAGGGGAGTTGAGCTATACTTTAGTATGCACCCTTAAAAACAGGGCATAAACACCCTTAAAGGCAGGGTATAAACTTACCGCCTTACACTGCAGGCTATACGGATGTATCGGCTTGCCTTGTGCGAACAGTTCGGCATGTTTTAAATTTACAGTATTCGTAAACATTCTGTTCCTGTCAATATCCTGTATACCATCTTCTATGCCCTCAGACTATCACCATTCACTATTGAATGCTGAAATGTGTGACTGCGGGTTAGGCATTTTGGGCCCAGTTCAAAAGGCCGCCAGCCAGCAATATAGCACGGTGCCTGTCAGATATCTCAAGGATTGCCTGTAAGGGATTGGAGTCAATCAGCACCGTAAATTTTTGCTCCCCGGCAGAAATTCTCCGGCGAATATCTGGAATTTCGACATGAGATCCCTGCTTCAGTTCTTCATAGTCCTCAGGATTTTCAAAGGTCAGCGGCACAATGCCAAAATTAATCAGGTTTGCCTTGTGGATACGGGCAAAACTTTTCACCAGCTTAATCTGGACCCCGAGGTAACGCGGTGCTAATGCAGCATGTTCCCTGGAGGACCCCTGGCCGTAATTTTCACCGCCGATTACCATGCCGCCAAGTTCAGCGGCAGAGGCATTCCGGGCCCGTTGTATAAATTCCAGGTCAACACTGTTGAATACATATTCGCTGATTGCCGGAATATTACTGCGCAAGGGCAAAATCTTTGCTCCTGCAGGCATTATATGATCCGTGGTAATATTATCACCTACCTTCAACAGAATTTTTCCCTGCCAGATTTCTGCAAGGGGTGCAAACTCAGGGAAAGGTGTAATATTGGGACCACGGATAATCTCGATATTTTCCCCCTTATCTCTAGGTGGCTCGATCCTTTGATCACCCAGCAGGTATTTCTCCGGAAGTTCAAAAAATGGATATTCGCCAAGATCACGCGGGTCGGTGATCCTTCCCATAACAGCAGAGGCTACAGCTACCTCAGGACTGCACAGGTATACCTGGTCGTTGACCGTCCCACTCCGCCCGGGAAAGTTACGCGGAAAGGTGCGCAATGAAATTGCATCGGTTGGAGGGGCCTGCCCCATGCCGATACAGCCAAGACAGCCTGCCTGATGCACCCTCGCTCCCGCTTTAATAAGGGTCAGCATGTCGCCCTGCAGAGTTATGTTTTCCAGAACCTGACGGCTGCCGGGATTTATCTCAAAACTCACATTGGAGTCTATCTCCTCGCCTTCCAATACCTTGGCAACAACCATCAAATCTCGCAGGGACGAATTTGAGCAGGAGCCAACCAGCACCTGGGACACCGGTTTGCCTGCCACTTCTGATACCTTGACCACATTATCCGGTGAAGATGGACAGGCAATTAACGGCTCCAAACCGGACATATCTATATCGATGATTTCATCATACTGTGCATCATCATCAGCTGCCAGAGGCTGCCACAGGTCACTGCGGCCCTGGCTTTCAAGAAACTTTCTGGTATTTTCATCCGAGGGAAAAACTGATGTGGTTGCACCCAGTTCAGCACCAAAATTTGTAATGGATGCACGGTCGGTAACTGTGAGTTGGCTCACCCCGGGACCGAAATATTCCATGATATAACCGACCCCGCCTTTGACCGACAACTGTCTGAGCAGCTCGAGAAGTACATCCCTCGCCGATACCCAGTCCGGCAGTTTGCCGCTCAACCTGATTCCAAAAACCCTGGGCATTACCAGATAAAATGGTTTGCCGGCCATTGCCATGGCAACATCCAGGCCGCCGGCACCAATAGCCAGCATGCCCAGGCCGCCACCGGTCGGTGTATGGCTGTCAGAACCAAGCAAGGTCTTACCCGGACCGCCAAAGCGTTCCAAATGCACCTGGTGGGAAATGCCATTCCCGGGAGGAGAAAAATAGAGCCCATATTTTCTGGCCACTGATTGCAGAAATCTATGGTCATCAGCATTTCTGAAATCGGACTGAACCAGGTTATGATCTACATAACAGACTGACAACTCTGTCTGAACCCTGGGAATACCTGTAGCTTCAAATTCAAGATATGCCATGGTTCCCGTAGCATCCTGCGTAAGAGTTTGATCAATTCGAATGCCTATCTCCGACCCCTTCTGCAGACTGCCTTCCACAAGATGAGAGGCCAGCAGTTTTTCAGTAACTGTTTTACCCATTGTATTTCCCTTCAAATTATTTCATGCAACAAAAATTCATTTATATTATTCCGGATTATTCCGGGACGTTGCGACAAAGGCTTTCAAACAGCAAAATAAAAAACCGTGCATACATACCATAGACTCGTATCAAAGTACATGGCTCAGTCCTCAAATTATGTAGTTTTCATACGCTTCGAAAAAAAATTCTTCAGTTTAGTATATCTGCTCAATTATAACCCTGAATGTTCTTTCGGGAAGAATAATTATACTATACGGGAAAAGATGAGTATGTTTTTATAAAGAAAAACTTGCTTTGACGATTACCGGCATGCTAGATGAGAACGGTATTCAATCAGAACGCAGGAAAAATCTTTCTGGTTCGCACTTAAAACATTATCGGGGCTGCAAATAAGCCCTGCCACATATGAAAAAATTTTCCAGATATATAATTCTCATTGCAGCCTTAATCCTTTTTGTCGGCCTGGCACCTCGTTTTCTTATTCTGGATACAACACAAGAGATCATCACAGATCAGCTCAGCGAAAAACTGGACAGCCAGGTAACAGTACAGAAAATGCACTGGGCCTGGCTGCCTCTCCCTCACCTGGCTTTTTCCAATACAAGAATTATCAATAAATACTCTGAATTTTCTGTCCCGGTAATGAAAATATATCCCAACTGGCGAATAATTTTTGACAAGGAACTCATGTTGGGGAGTATCCACCTGAAAAATCCTGAAATTTACATCAACAAGAGAGTATTCCAGGGCGGAGAATCTTCGGAACTAACCATGCCGGAACTCAGCGTTTTTATTAAAAACGGAGAACTGAAGATCGAATCCAATGAAAATTCCAAGAATATTCTACCATCAGATGTTTATATATTGAGCAATATTGACGGCATGCTCAAAATGGAACGGCAAGAAATTGAATTAGACCTGCACGGATCATCTCCTTTCAGCAGGAGCATCAACCTGCTGGGAAATTTCAATACTAACAACAAAAAATACCAATTTTTTCTGGACTTTCAGGATATTAAGCTGCACAAATCCGGGCTCGTTTTTCTTAAGGGTCACCTGATCCCGGTGGAGTCAACCGCAAGACTTGCCGGCAATATAACCGGTACCGGGCTGCATAATATTGAAGGGAACCTGCATGGCACCCTGCCCTCCTTTACAGTAAGGCAAAAAGACCGTGAAATACTTCTCACGCCCGGGTTTGCAGACTTCGCATTTCTTAAGTCGGGACCATTATTTCGCCTCACCATTAAAGATCTTGAAATGAAGGAACCTCAGGTTAACCTTTCAGGCCTGATAGAAAGAAAATCTTCTACGGCAAGCAATGAGTTAGAGATCCAAGCAGCAACTGCAGAACCGACCTGGACCCTTGACTTAACCGGCAACGACCTGGATATAACAACAATACGCCAAAAAATATTGACCCTCTGGGGTGATAATAAAGTAGCTAAAATTGTGAGCAATATTGTGCTTGAAGGGAAGGCTGCATCCGCTGCCTACCGTTTCTCTGGGCAAACTTCCGACTTCGAAAACCTTGATGCCATGATTATTGAAGCCGACGCCCTTGAAGCTGCCATCCATGTCCCCGGGGCAGAATTGGATCTTACCAGGGCAAGCGGCCCCATCCTGATCGAAAAATCAATACTAACCGGCCACAATCTGAGCGCGCAAATGGGAAACAGCTTTGGCAGTAAAGCAGAACTGCTCCTGGACCTTGCCAATGGGACCGATGCCTTTTCACTCAGTATTGATATTGATGCAGACTTGCAAGCCCTGCCCCCTGTACTTGAACAACTTGTCGACCATAAAGGTTTTCTGCAAGAGCTTTCTAAATTCAAAGAAGTTTCAGGTAGAGCCTCCGGGACGCTGCATCTCGGTGACACGCTTGATAAAATCATTACCCGGGTAGATGTCAAGGACATGCAGCTTAAAGCCAAATATGAACGTCTCCCTGAAACTGTTTTTATTGATAAGGGAGCTCTGCACGTTGGCCCGGAAGAGGTCAGCTGGAAGAAGGTGAAAGGTCGCACCGGGCTCCAGGAGATCATAAATACGAGTGGCAATGTCTCCTGGATGACAGGGAAAACCCTGTTGAACATTGATGCAATACAGGGGCAGGTGCATGGAGAGTCTTTCTATGCAATGCTTGAACAAATCGGCATAATGCCTCAAAAAGTACAGGACAATCTCACGTCATTGTACGGAGACATAAACGTTTCCCAAGGGTCGTTGCAGGGGCCGGCCATGCGGCCTGAGATTTGGGAGTACGAACTTGCTGTCCAGGTAAAAGAACTTTCCTTTGCAAGCCCTTTACTTCCCGAACCGGTTTCCACCAAGGAATTATCAGCAACTTTTAAACACCAGGAAGTGGAAATTGAAAAGGCAGATATCAACTTTCTTGCTCAGCCCCTCAATTTAAAAGGAACGCTCCATCACCAGAAACTGGAAAACTGGTCTGGCATGATTGAATTAAACGGTCCTATCCAGGCCAAGCTGTCCGATTGGATACGCAACAAGGGGTGGTTCTCTGAAGAATTTCGTCCCAGAATCCCCTG
>JBDLJI010000177.1:0-4962 GCA_039714455.1 Thermodesulfobacteriota bacterium | reverse complement strand
AATGCCACCGCCTAATTTTGCCTTATTTTTCCATATAATATTGTTTGTTATGCGAGACGAATCCCGGTAAGAAAAAATGCCGCCGCCGGCATCGGCGGCCTCATTTTCCACCAGGCGGTTGCGATTAATATTGGGGGCGGCCCAAAAAGAAAAGATACCGCCGCCCACACCGGTGGCCTTGTTTTTCGAGATAACATTATTGATTATATCGGGAGAAGACGAACGATCACAGTAGATAGCCCCGCCATAGACCGCATTGTTCCTAGTAATTATGTTATTAATTATGACAGGAGAGGACGAAGGAGCGCAATAGATGCCACCGCCTCTGGTAACGGAGGTGTCCATGTCCTTATTAATTGAGGTGATGGTAAATCCGTCTATTATAGCGCGGCTGCCTTCCAACACGGCAATCACGGAACTATTTCCTCTTCCTACAATAATTGTCTCTGCGGCTCCGCCGGCACTTTTCAAGGTCAGGGACTCTTTATCAATAGTAATGTTTCCAGGCGGCAACCTGTATTCGCCCGGTGCAACAATGATGGTGTCGCCCGGCCTGGCGCCGTGGATAGCCTCTTGAATGGTCCGGTATTGCTCGGGAATATGCAGGATGGCGGCAAAGGCGGTGGTTGTGGGCATCAAGGCATGAAAAATTGCCCAAAAAGTAAAGAGAACCATATTCCTCAGGATTCGCATCCATCGGCAGCGGACATATGAATGCGAGCTAACCAAAACGATTACCTATCCCATCCGATAAAGTCTATACCGGCGATACTATTTTGATAGATATGGTTGCGCCGAATGGTTAGAGCCGGAACATCCAGCAGCCTTATCCCCGCCGTCAGATTGTCATATATTTCATTGTCCTCAATGAAAGCTTCATCTACATTGGTAAGAAGTAAGCCTGCCATTCTGTTGTAGGAAACAGTGTTATATCTGACCACAACACTGTCCATCTTTGATAGCCTCATGCCTCCCAACAGGTTTCCATAAACCTTGTTGTTTTCAATAACCGCTCTGATATTGCTTTTTTCACTGCTGATTGGCCTTAAACCAATTCCCGCCGTCTTGTTATTATAAAGTATATTATTCCTGATTATCAGTTCCCGGTCGTGGGAATCCAGGTTTAGCCCCCCTATCCCGACGCCATTCCGGTAACATACATTGTTATCTATGATCGGCCTGCCTGATTCTCTCACCCCGATACCGGCTCCAACCAGATCTCCTTTTGCCTCATCAGCACCTGGAAATCGATTTTCAAATAACTCATTATCCATGACCAAGGCGGTGGCATTGGGGGCATTGGATATCCCGGTGCCATAGTTGTCATATATAACATTGTTGCGAATAACGGGCCGGGCTTCTGTTTTAAGGGGTGGCCCCATGCCAGCTCCCAGCCCGGTGGATAATATCCCGCCCCAACTGCGATTCCCGGTCACAATATTGTTAACCACTTCAGGTGAGCTGGCACGAACTTCGACCAAGAAAACATTTGGTTCCCTATACTTCGGCAAATTCTGAATGGTGAATCCGTCCAGCCTCACAGGGGCAGTGGTTTCTTGAGGAAAGCTTATCAAATATCCAGGGGTCTTGAGTCCGGAGCCATCAATGATGGTCCTCAATGTCCTTCGCAGCACCTTCTTGTTCCCGGGCCCATCCACCAGGTCATTACCATCGGCGCCGGCAAAGCTGACCAAGTTTACCCCTTCCTTTATTTTGATGCGCTCGTTGTATGTACCCGCCTTCACATACACGCTATCTCCGAAAGCGGCGTCATCCATGGCATCACCGATAGTAGGAAGATCATCCGGTACGTAAATGTCCCTGGCCATGGCGCCATTGGTGAGCGCAATTGCCAGAAACAAAATTAAAAAGCCGAAGTGTAGACGCATAATAAACAAAATGCCTTCTCTGTTTTAAAAGATGTGGACAATATTCAAAATTTAGGCCCGGTCATTGGTCTGGCCCCTGGAGGTGATAATCTTCATCAAAGGGGGTGCTAAAGGCCCCCGATCGTTTCCCCAGAAAATAATATAGTACATGGTTCTTGATATGTCCAGATAACCTTGATATAATAGTCAATTCTGGTTGGATTGAGAATGAATGTTAATACTTTTTTCCTATACTGTGCCTCAACTTCCCGCCCCTGCCTCTCACCAGATTTGGCTTTTCACACAAAGCTAAATCGCTGATAATACATAATTTTATATGCAAAAAACAAGCCTCAATTCAGTTATGAAATGATTAAATAATAAATGCTAATATTTTCAATATATTGTTACGTGTCAGTGGTTAGTCGGGTATTTAGCACAGGAAATAGATTGGACATATGGTCAGGTATGGGTTGGGGATATCACCAACGGTCTTTACCGGAGAATGAGCTGGAATAAAACAATTTAAGCTTGATTCGCAATTAAGTTGAAATGTCAGAATGATTATTCTTTTTTATTAATTTAACCGCACCCATAAACAAGGTGTCCAACAATTCAAGGCAAGATCAATTGAAAGTCAGCAGGTGAAATTGATTTAAAAAAATGAAAAAATTATTTAGGCGGTATTCCGACATAGTTGCCATCAGTATCGTATCCATTTCTTAGCATGCATTGACTGAAATATACACGCCTGGCTCTATCGTCACCCATAAAGTCTTCAGCAATTACAAGATTATTAGCTTCAATATTACAAGCTTCACTTACTAGAGCTTTATGTGGAGTAGTTCTTGAATAACCACCTCTAGGAGGATAACCACTTCTATAGTCTTCTCCTTCAATATTATGACCTTTATCAATTGCTGCGCACCCACTTAATACCAAAACCCAACCAAGCATTATCACAAATATTATTTGTCTAAACATATCCTATTCCTTTAAATTTATATAGTAAGAACCGGACATGAAACCCGATGCTAATATAATCAAATGTTTTTTGTTTAACAAATATGATTATGCAACGCCATAAAAATTGGCCAGGAGTGCGAGTCAATATTTTATGGTGACCAAAAAATCGGCAAAAGCAATAAGGGCTAAACTCCAGAGCCGGATCATTCTGATCAACCTCAATGACTATTTCCTCTGCAGTGCCATTTTTTTCCGTCTTCTTACGGGTGACCTTTATATACTCTGACTTATTTCTTTGTCGTGCCACACGCTCCTCCGCCTGCTTCAGTATTTTATACATCTGCAAATACATTTCCCTTGACCGTACAACAGCTTCAGACTTATTCCCTGTTTTGTTGAAAGCCCTGTAATGTTTCTTCAAAGACAGGCTTGAAAGGGCCACCTAGTTCTATGGCAAAGCTGATTGTTTGAAAGGCTTGTTCTTTTTCGCCTTGCTCCCATAATACTTGTGAGAGGTTATTTAATGGCATTCCATTTGAAGGGTGTAATTTAAAAGCTTGTTTGAAGGCAGCCGCCGCTGAAGAGAGATCTCCTTGGGCATAAAAACTGTTACCCAAGCCCATCCAGGCGGCTAAGCCTTTGGGCCAACGGATAATTGCAGATTTGTACCCACTGACCGCAGCTTCAAATTGCCTAGTTCGTTCTAATCCCGCCACAGCGTTCAAGTATTTTTCTTCAGTTGCCGTGGCGGGCAATTCATCTGAAGGCAATATAAGCAACCCCCAATAATCGGAATGAGACCAAGTATGTTCAAATACTCTTATCGAAATGCGCTCAGCTTTTTTTATCCCTGTGTGGAGAATGATTGTTCTGCCATTATCTGCATAACCAATTACAACTGCATAATGCCATATCGGATACCAATTCAGACCGAGATTCTGGAGGACAATTACAGGATGGCCTGCATTGAGTTCTGCAAATAATTCCTTTATTCCTTGTATCGGATAAGCCACTCGTCCATACTGTCTTGCAGCACTGATGAGTGATGGTTGAAGACTACCATGGAGTTCCGCTGTATAGACATCATCTGTCAAATCATCAGGGGCTAATTCAAGGCCACTCCAAGCTAAAACCATGGCCAGAGAAGAAGGGCCACACTGATAAGTCCCCTGTTTAAAAAAAGGAACTTCTTCTAGAAAAATTTCTTCAGGCTCATCTATAGTTAATGACAACTTGTCGGCGTGCCATGGACTGCATCCGGAAGAAAACAATAAAATTATAAATGCCAGCCGGGCAGTCAAGCTGCCGATCTGTTGAAAAGTTTGTACCAATTTATCTTGTGTGCTTTACGAATGGAAAGACATGCGTGAAACCCAGGATATCGGTTAGGAGCAAAATTAGAAAAATGAGAAGGATGGCACCAACTACTGCTCCAGCGCCATCACCACCGGCTGGTAGTTGGTCAAGAGCTTTGCATATCTGTGATACTTCCTGGTCAGTAAGACTGGCTACTCTTTTTTTCGCCTGTAATGGATCAATACCTTTTTCTAAGAATGACTTTTGCACATCCTGCCGGTCTAAAAAAGCAGTAATCCGGGAACGGGATTTTTCTCCTTGTAAAGCATTAAATACCGCCTCTGTCCCAATAAGTCCTGCTTTGGCAGTAATGGCAGTAAAATCTAATAATATAAAGGAAAAAATCAAAAAGAGGCTGAGTGGTTTAGCAATATAGCGAATCATATTCCCTCCTTTGTTTTGGACTCTCATAAGTCCGGTCGAATTTTAGCTCATAAAACATGATAATAAAACTGGAACACTCCTCCTGCAGATTGGATTAGATAAGATTTAGCCTGTCTGGTGCAGAAATTCCTCGGTTAAATTTGATATTTTATCAAATACCCTAATGACTAAAAAATTAAAAGAAGTAAAATTAATCCTATAAACAGAACATGTAAGCTCGAAAAAAACAAAAGGATTATATCGATTGCTTTTTTCCCCACGTCGCTTTTGAATATAACTGTTATGCCCGCCCAAATAGCGCAGATTGTCAATATAAAACCAGCAAGTGTAAGGAGTATATGTATCAGTCCATTGCGGGCTAAAAAATCAGAGGTCAACACTAAAACAA
>JBDLJI010000176.1:0-4965 GCA_039714455.1 Thermodesulfobacteriota bacterium | reverse complement strand
AGTTATAATTATTGAGCTTGCAGGGATCAATGCGATCCGTCCGTGGTATGAAAAGGGAGGCTTTAATCGCCTTACCTTTATATGAAGTGTAACTGCATTGAGGGGGATTTATTCATAAATAAAAAACCGGAATCTGATAAAGGATTCCGGTTTTTCTATTCTGACGACCAATAAACAGATTTACTGTTATTCGATCTCTGTAATAACTTTTACAATCTTATCGCCGGGCTTCAGGGTATCACCAATTTTTGCATTAATCTCAACCACTGTTCCTGCGACCTGACTTACAATGGGTGTCTGCATCTTCATGGCTTCGACAACAGCAAGCTTGTCCCCGATTGCAACCTCTTCATCTTCATTCACAGCTATTTCGCATACATTGCAGGAGAATGTAGCTCTCATATCACCGGTTTTAGCAAGATTCTCAATTTCTTTTTTACTCAACTGAGGGCCGGCAGATGCAGCTGCCTCTTTTGCTTCTTCCTTGAAGGAATAGTTGCGTTCCTGGTGGTCGACATTAAGAAAAATAGACCATTCACCTTGTTCGCCTTTCTGCTTGGGACCTACCTCGATCACATGTTCTTTGCCAAAATGGTCTTTGAACATCAAGGATTCACCCAGTTTATAGCCTCCACGGCGCAAAAATATACTGGGTGGTAATACATATGTTTTGCCAAATTCATCTTCAAACTTAAAAAAGTTTACTGCGTCATTGGGATGCTGGAGATAGGTGACCAACTGATGTTCAGTTGGTTCGTATCCCAAACGGTCAGCAAGCGTTTCGCGTTCTTTCTCGATATCCATATCTTCAATTTCTTCAACACCACCTTCATCTTCGAGAATCTGCTTCCAGTTTGTTCCAAACACTTTTTCATATATCCAGTCAGCTGGTCGATGGAATGGAAAGGGGCCATATTTACCTAATAGGAGATTTTTCAGGTCACCGGAAGGATTTCCGTATCGATCATTCTCCAATACGTTAGTTACAGCTGTAGTCCACAATATCTGTGAACCAGGGGTCACGCTCCACCAGTTACCAAGCTCAATTTGGGTTTTTGGTAATTCGTCATGAAGGATTGTGGGCATTTTATCAAGAAATTTGCCTTTTACTGCCTGTTCAAAGCTGCTGCCCATGGCACCACCGGGAAGCTTGTGGATTTGGACTGTAGGAGAGAAACCTTTGAACTGCGACTCGAAGTACTCGTAATGATCACGTTCACTACGCAGGACTTCTGAAGTTTCTATAACCGCCTCTTCATCAAGGCCCACTGCAGTCTTGCCATATTCCTTGAGAGTGTGGATAACGCTCAACAATGGTGGAGGACCGTAATAACCGGTAAATGCATGATCAGATGCATCAACAATCGTGGCGCCACTAAGCACGGCAGAGGTGATACGGCCAATATCATTGCCATCTGTATTATGACCATGATAATGTATAACGAGATCAGGAAATTTTTGTTTGATAGCGGAAACCAGTTCTCCGATACGTTTCGGGGTACCGAGTCCACCATGGTTTTTAATGCATAGGATGATTTCATCTCCGGTGACATCAAGGATTTCCTGAACTTTTCCAACATAAAATTCATCTGTATGTTCCGGTCCGGTTGAAAAGCAGATTGATGGCTCAAGTATTTTGCCGGCCCGTTGCACCTCTTCAAAAACCGCCTGCATATTGGGAATGTGGTTCATGAAATCAAAGACCCGCCAGACGTCAACGTATTTGGCAAATTCACGCACAACAAAGCGGATAACATTCTGTGGGTAAGGTCTGTAGCCGAAAAGATTGACCCCACGACAAAGTGTCTGAAACATGGTGTGCGGCATTTTTTCACGAAGCAGTTCAAGTTTCAGAAAAGGGTCGACCTGTTTTCTCAAAATATCAACATGTACAGAAGCGCCCCCAGTAATTTCCAGAGAGAAATAATTGACATCTTCCCTTGCTTCAGCAGCTAAGAGGTCCGTATGTAACAGGATCCTGTTTTTAAAATCAGACTGGGATAGATCCCTGGTGGTATTTGTGAGAAAATAGCCGTCCGCCTGCCGCAAGATCTGCAGTGTTTCCTTTGGACTCATTCCTTGAACAATTCTTTCCATGATCGTACCTTAAATATAGTTAAAAATGATTAAATTGCGTATGAATTCTCTTCATTATAATGAATCTCGGCAATAAGTTTTGCCAGTTTGTTTATCTCTGTATTCTGCTCCTCATACTCAAGCAAATGGGAATGCGTCTCAAGATATGAGGTGTCAAAGTCTCCTTTCTGAAAATCAGGATCGTCTATAAGAGTCAGGTAGAAAGGAATGGTTGTCTTGGGACCGACAATAGCGAAATTCTTAAGGCAGCGCCTGAGTCTGTCAACTGTTTCATTCCAGCTATAACCATGCACTGTGAGTTTAACCAGCAGTGAGTCATACACTTCTGGAATAGTATATCCCTGGTAAACAAAGCCATCAAGTCTCACGCCATAGCCGCCGGGAGAACGGTAAATGTCGACTGTCTTGCCTCCTTCAGGCATAAAGTTGTTCTTGGGGTCTTCAGCGTTTATGCGCATTTCAATGGCATGCCCCCTGATCTGAATATCCTCCTGATTGAAGAGAAGATTTTTACCAAAGGCAACCTTGATCTGAGTCCTTACAATATCAATACCTGTTACCATTTCAGTCACGGTGTGTTCTACCTGGACCCTGGTGTTAATCTCCATGAAATAGTAGCTCAGGTCCTTATCGACCAAAAACTCAACCGTGCCGGCATTTGTGTAATTAGCTGCTTTCGCAGCTTTGACCGCAGTTTCACAAATAGAGTCAATAATGGCATGGTCTTGAATCATTGAAGGTGCAATTTCTATAAGTTTCTGGTTACGGCGTTGTATAGAACAGTCCCGTGTGCCTAAATGGACAACATTGCCAAAGGTATCAGCAATAACCTGGACTTCGACATGTTTGGGATTAATAACTACCTTTTCCAGATAGACATTGTCATTATTGAAGGCAGCTTTGGCCTCGGCTCTGGCCATGGGAATTTCTTCTTTCATCTGACCATCGTCTTCAATGCGACGGATACCGCGGCCACCACCTCCGGCAGTTGCTTTGAGCATAATGGGGTATTCATATTCAGCTGCAAAGGCAAGAGCCTGTTCTACTCCTTCATCTCCTGCTTTCAGGTTAGGTGTACCCGGCACCATGGGGATATTTGCGTCAGCCATTATTTCCCTGGCAATAACCTTATTGCCCAGATTTGTGATAACTTCAGAGGTAGGACCTATAAAAATAAGGCCGGCATCTTCGCATGCTTTGGCAAAATCTTGATTTTCAGCCAGAAAACCATAGCCGGGATGAATAGCATCAGCCCCGGATTTGCGGGCAGCCTTCATTACTTTTTCAATATCAAGATAATCTTTTCTCGGGCCATCTCCAAGCCATATAGCCTCATCCGCAATCCTGACATGCAGAGCTTCTGTGTCGGGAGTTTCATAAATGGCAATTGCCTTATACCCTAATTCCTGAGCAGCCCGAATGATTCGAATTGCAATCTCTCCACGGTTTGCAACTAATATTTTTTTCATCAAATATCTTCCTCAATATTCTAAGAGTTAACCAACAACAATCGCCACACTTTTCCTTTTTCAGTTACAGTATTCCGGTCTAAACGAATATATCATAAAAATGAACCGGAGATGAAAAGTGCTGTGACTAAGAGGCGTCGGACTGATGCAGAATTATATCATTATGATTTTGCAGCCTGCGAAAAAAATTATTTTTAGCATAAATTTATATAACGGGCAAGAAAAAGTGTTTGCCGGCAGGGCAATTTAAAAACTTAATTATGAGAAACTGTGATATTGGCTCGGAAGATACTATAATGACTGTGCTAATTTTAAAATTTCGTTAAAAGATCTGGCCTGATAGATCTGCCCACGTATGGCTGAACCGCCGGCTATACCTTTGAAGTATCGTCCAGCCTGGTTTCTGATTTTGGGAAGAGTTTTATCAGGATTGCTGAATTTCTGGATGATCTCCAAATGACGCCTCAGCCCAGCCATACGCTTTACAAGCGAGGTCGGAATTCCCTCCGGCGTGAATACCCAGGGGTTGCCCAGAGCAGCTCTGCCTATCATTATCCCATCACAACCTGTCTTTTTCATGGCCAGTATAGCTGCATTATATGTATCCACATCTCCATTCCCAATGACCGGGATGGAAACATTTTTCTTTACCTGGGAAATAGTCTGCCAGTCAACCTGACCTCCAAATCCCTGGGACCAGGTGCGCCCATGTACAGCAATGGCACTTACACCATTATCTTCAGCCATTTTGGCAAATTCAGGTGCTACAATCGAATCATGGTTCCATCCGGTTCGGATTTTGACGGTAACAGGCAAGGTAGTGTTTTTGTACACTTCTGAGATAATTTTTGCAGCAGGCTTTGGAGTTTTCATCAGGGCTGCCCCTGCACCTTTCTTTATGACCTTTCTCACCGGACAACCCATGTTGATATCAATGATGTCAACCTCCATATCAGAAACTATTGCTGCAGCCTGCCCCATTTTGACCGGGTCTGCACCGAAAAGTTGGAGAGCGACGGGCCTTTCCTCAGGAACGGTCATGGTCATTCGCAGGGTTTTTTCTTTTTGATAGACCAGGCCATGGCAGCTAATCATTTCAGTATAGCAGAGACCTGCGCCGAATTGGCGGCAGAGAATTCGGAAGGGAAGGTCTGTATATCCAGCCAATGGAGCAAGAATAAGGGGGCTTACCAGGGGAATTGACTTAATCTGCAATTGTTTTCCCACAATTTTATTTAGAGAATTTCTTTTAGAAAAAATAAAATGTAAATGAGGATTATTGTTTCTGCTTATTTTTAGTCATATTGTTGACTATTTCGTGAACTCTTAAATAAATGAGTTCACTGACTTCATCACCAATACGAAGTAAAGCCCTTTGTTTATTATACTGGGTTTTTTC
>JBDLJI010000175.1:0-4967 GCA_039714455.1 Thermodesulfobacteriota bacterium | reverse complement strand
TTTCATTAAATAGCGCTGCTATTCGCTTCAAATTCCCGAAAATTTGTTCTCGATTCCTCACTTTTTCGTTACGATTATAATTCTCCGACAGGCTCCTAGTGATAAAGTTTACTGGAAAGAGATTATAAATCTTACAGGTTAAAATAACAGATGGGCAATAAAAAATGTCCAGTTGTTATTTTCAAGATTCTTTTTTTACCGGGAGGTCCTTGATCACGTTGTCAAGGACTTTATCAAAGGCCTTGGTTGCAGCAGTACCGGTTCCGGAGGAAAGGTAAGGCTTGCCGCTATCTCCTCCCATGACAACCTTGGGATCCATGGGGACCTTGCCTAAAAAGCGCAGGCTGTATTCCAGGGCAACCTTCTTGCCGCCGCCGGTGCCAAAAATATCCACCGGCTTATCACAATGCGGGCAGATAAATCCACTCATGTTTTCAACAATACCGAGGATTCGAATCTTAATATGACGGCAGAAGCTTATGGATTTACGGACATCGGCCAGGGCAATTTCCTGGGGCGTGGTAACTATAAGAGCATTGACATCTTTTATGGTTTGCGCAACTGAGAGAGGTTCATCTCCTGTTCCCGGAGGCGCATCGATCACCAGGTAATCCAATTCGCCCCAGTCGATGTCCCCAATGAACTGACGTATTGCCTGAATTTTTAAAGGGCCCCGCCAGATAATCGCTTCGTCACGGTTTTCCATCAGGTATTCCAAAGAGATGACTTTCAGATTGTCATCATATTTCATTGGCGGCAGCAGTTTCGGCTTCTCAGCCTTTTCTGTAAAGAGCTTATCTTTCAGGTCAAGCATCCTGCAGATATCCGGGCCATGCAGGTCGACATCTATTAAACCAACCTGGTAGCCTCTTTTGGCCAGACCCATAGCAACATTTGTTGCAACGGTGCTTTTGCCGACACCGCCCTTGCCGCTCATTACAAGAATTTTATATTTTATTTTACTTAAAGTTGATTGAAGTCCGATATCCTGCATGGATTTTGCGACCTTGGCTGCTCCACATGAGCCTTGCGGGTCATCGCTCTTGCTCGGACATGTTTTACATGCATCTGACATAATTGTTTTCCTCCAATAATAAAAACTGGTTTAATGTAGGGTGCTCAACCAGTTTCAGGGAAGCACCCTTAAAAACAGGGTATAAACACCCTTTCAGGGCACTCTTTTTAGTACCCCCCTGAGGGGTATAAACGACCAACGGGAGACTCCGAGCAATTTTTTTATCACGGATTCAGGTGTTTCTTTATACAGTAATGCTTAATGTTTTAAAAGCGAATAAGAAATACTTTCTAGCTTCCTTGCAGCGATTTGGTACTCTGCGTAAAACACTTTATGCTTGATTTATTTTTAGGGTTTTAGCTAAATGGTGAAAACAATATTTGTCGGCATCGTAGATAGGGAACGAAGTGAGACTTTGAAAAGCACGATGCCGACAGGTACTACGCCCGTAATCGATTGATTTTATTAGGCCCTGTTGATGACTGCGAGACTTTTTACGAAGTCAGCAAATTTGTCATTTACTAACATAAATAAGTTTTTTCTGATTGCTGAAGAGGATTTTCAGAGGTGGACTCTGTAATCCGGACTATTGTATTTTTTAAGCAGGTGAAAATGATGGATGATTTTGACAGAAGAATACTTGATGAATTCAAGGAACTGGAAAGGCAGATGGGCAGAATGCTGAGAAGTACCTCTCTGTCAAGGACGGTACCTATGGCCTCGAGTGGAGGTGGCGGATGGCAGCCGGATGTGGATGTTTATGAAACAACTGATGATATAATAGTCCTTATGGATACAGCTGGTATTGATATGGATAATATGACCGTCACAGCAGAAAAGAACAGCATTACCGTCCAGGGTAGAAGAAGTCTGCCCAAGCGTGGCAATGTTTGCTGCATTCATCAGCTGGAGATTGAAACAGGTTTTTTTAAAAGAACTATTGCCTTTTCTGTAGCAGTCCAGGTAGCTGCAACGACTTTTAACTGCCATAACGGTATTCTGGAAATCAAAATGCCCAAGGAAACAAAAAACTGCTCACTTCCCTAAACACATAGAGAATTGGATGACATAGTATGGCTGATGATAAAGCATCGACAGATAAAAAGATCAATGTGAATCCGGCAGATTTGCCTATACCTGAAGAGTTGCCGGTTCTGCCGCTCAATGATTTTGTCTTTTTCCCCGGCATGGGCTTTCCGCTTCAGATTTCCAATGAACATTCCAGGCAGTTGATCGACGATGCCCTGCTGAAGGACAGGTTGATTGCTGTGGCCTCCCACAAGAAGATTTCTGAAAAGGAATCCTCAAAAAAGCTTTCTGATCATCTTTATTCCATTGGGGTCGTCTGCTATATCCATAAGCTTATCAAATCCCCGGAAGGCTTCTACCAGGTGGTTATGAGTGCGGCAAAAAAAATCAGAATCCTGGAATATACTGCGCAGGAACCATACCTTAAAGCCCGGATTGAAGTCCTAGAAATGAAGGTGGAGGAGGACAAGGAGATCGAGGCCTATATCCTTAATCTGCGCAACCAGTTTAAAAAACTGGTCACGCTTTCCCAGTTGCCACCTGAGCTGTATATGACTGTAGCTGCCATTACGGATCCCTTTCACATAGCCTATTTAATCACTTCTCAGTTGAACCTGTCCCTGGATGAAGAGCAGGTAATCCTTGAAATCATCGAACTCAAGGAAATGCTGCACAGGGTGGCGGAAGAACTAGCCAAGCGCTTGGAAACTGTAGAGATGAGCAATAATATCCAGAAGGCTGTCAAGGAGGACATGGACGATAAGCAGCGTGAGTTTTTCCTGCGGCAGCAGTTGAAAGCAATCCGCAAGGAACTTGGCGATGAGGATGATCACGCTGATATAAACGAACTCAGGAAAAGGGTCGAAGAGGCGAAATTAGGTGACGAACCCCTTAAGGCTGCTGAAAAGGAACTGGACAGGCTCGCAAAAATCCCTCCCTCTTCACCTGAGTATACCGTTTCGAGAACCTACCTGGAATGGATTCTGGACCTGCCATGGGAGGTATCCACCACAGATGCATTGGATATTGAGGAGGCCCAACGCGTTCTTGATAATGATCATTATGGTCTGGAAAAGATCAAAAAGAGGATAATAGAGTTTCTGGCTGTGCGAAAACTCAAGCATGATATGCATGGGCCTATCTTGTGTTTTGTAGGCCCTCCCGGAGTTGGTAAAACTTCTCTGGGACAGTCAATTGCCCGGGCTCTTGGAAGAAATTTTGTGCGCATCTCGTTGGGAGGTGTCCGGGATGAGGCTGAGATCAGGGGACATAGAAGAACATATATCGGAGCCCTTCCCGGTCGGATAATTCAAAGCCTTCGCAAGGCCGGTTCCAACAATCCTCTTTTTATGCTGGATGAGGTAGACAAGCTTGGCATGGATTTCAGGGGTGATCCATCTTCGGCCCTGCTTGAAGTACTCGACCCTGAGCAGAATTTTTCCTTTGCCGATCATTATTTGGAAATCCCTTTTGATCTTTCCAGAACAATGTTTATCACCACGGCTAATATGCTTGACACCATTCCCGGGCCGTTGCGCGACAGGATGGAGGTCGTTGAACTGCCGGGCTATACCGAAGATGAAAAATTGATGATTGCCAAGGAGCATTTGGTAGAAAAACAGCTTGAGGCTCATGGTTTGACTGGAGATGACCTGGAACTGACAGATGATGCTATCCGCAATATCATCCGTTCCTATACAAGGGAGGCAGGTGTCCGTAATATTGAAAGGAAATTGGCGGCAATTTGCCGGGGTGTGGCAAAGGATATTGTATCAGGTTCCACCGAAAAGGCTGTTGTTGACACCAGGGATCTGCAGAGGTATCTCGGTTCCATCCGCTTTTTCCCCGAGATGTTAGCCAGAACCTGGGGACCGGGTCTTGCTACAGGGCTGGCCTGGACGCCGGTAGGAGGTGATATCCTGTTTATTGAGTCAGCAAAAATGCCCGGCAGGGGGGGGCTTACCCTTACAGGCAAGCTGGGTGAAGTGATGAAGGAGTCGGCCACTGCAGCGATGACCTATCTGCGTTCCAATGCCTCTCAATTTGCTATTAAAGATGCTGTTTTTGCTGAAACAGACACCCACATACATGTGCCTGAGGGCGCCATACCCAAGGACGGTCCTTCAGCAGGGGTGGCCATGGTGGTATCCCTCACATCTCTTTTTACCGACAGGCCGGTGCGCAAGGATCTTGCCATGACCGGAGAAATAACATTACGCGGAGATGTCCTGCCGGTTGGTGGTATCAAGGAAAAGGTGATTGCCGCTGTCAGGGCTGGTATAAAGGATATTATTCTGCCCCATCTCAATGAAAAGGATGTGATCGAACTGCCGGATAATGTGAAACAGGGGATTAAATTTCACCTGGTACAGGGCATTGAGGAAGCATTGGATATCGCCCTGGAGAAGTGAGACGCTGGATGTATTCCATTTTCTGCGTTTATACCCAGTACTCATGGGTGTCATCGTTAGTCCGGCATGGGAAACCATAGCCGGACCAACTTTTCCTCGGAGTCTAGCTTTGCTCGCTTACCTGAATCTGTAACACATCTCGGTACACATTGTGGCACTTGATTAAAAGTCTCCTGATATGTTAAAAAAAATATATATTGTGCCATAACCCCCCGTCTAAAAAACGCGCCGGACGAGTACCACTTAATAGTATCAGTTTGCATAAAACTGATTTGCAAATCAGATAACATTGCCAGCTAAAAAAATGACCTGTGGTACTCGTTCAATCTCCACGACTTGTTATCTTATCATTATTATTTGCGTTCCAATGAACCCCTGTCCCAATTGCTAAGTGTAGCTGTTGCCTCATATGTACTTTGCAGAAACGCAAGCAGTTTCTCATCAGGTGAATCAGCTGTTCTAACAGCCTCATATGGCAAAACAAATTCCCCCCAGTCATTAAAGTAATAAGC
>JBDLJI010000174.1:0-4974 GCA_039714455.1 Thermodesulfobacteriota bacterium | reverse complement strand
CACCAGTGATATTCAGGAGGACCATGCGGTCTCTGCTCTTGTTTTCAAGCAGACAGCATCCAATAGGCAGAACAAAGAGTGAAATTGAAAAGAGAAATTTCTCAATAACTGATGGTTTCGTAAAAAGCATGGAATCGTTTTAAAACGTCATTCCGATGAAAGCCGGGATCCAGTAATACCATTACATTCTGGATCCCGGATCAGATAAGGGTCTGTGAGGAAATAAGTGTTACAATATTGCGCAGGATTTTTGTTCATATCCCGTGTTACGAAAATAGGCGCATAGTTTTTCTATGTAACTGTTTTCGTAACACGGGATATGGACAAAAAGACAAGCAAGATGTAACAGTTATTTTGGAACAGGCCCTAAGGGCAGACTTTAAAACGATGATTGGCTCTTGCTTCGTGGTCAAAGAACAATGAACAGGTAGGCGATGGGGATCAGGAAACCGATGAAGGTCAGCACCAGCCCCCTGGTCCTGTTTCTGCCCCGGATCATCAGCATGCCGGTTATTGCCAGGATCCCTAGAAGGATGGCGTAGGCATCGGCCAGGTACGTCCAGACACCTTTGGGCTTGTTCAGGTGCAGGTAGTTGACTTCAAAAAGGAAAGGGCGACGCTCTACCTTTTCCTGCTGAACCTTTCCGGTGGCCAGCTCTACATCTATGGTATTTCCCTCAACAAATATTCGCAGATTGCCGGGGGAGAGCATGGCGACATTTTTCAGCTCCCCGTTTTCATGGAGCTGGTCCAGGATGTCGGTGACCAGTACCATGTCAGGGACAGCATCCCCGGCAACGGGCCTGACAGATGTCTCTCCCTTCTCGATGGAATAACTGGGGTTAAACTGGTGAGTTATATGGTTAACTGCTACTCCGCTGATCACATAGATCAGGGTCATGCCGATGCACAGGTAACCTATATCCCTGTGCAGGACATGATTGATTCTTCGCCAGGTCATCTTACATGATCACCGCGCCGAGTCCTCTGATCCGGTAGATTTTGGTGGGACCGGTGATCGTGGCAGGGTCAAACTCTTCTCCCTGCTCCATTGCCTTATGTTTTGCCCATTCCAGGGCCTGCTCGTGACTGAGTTCGAGTTTCTCGACAATGCCCTCTACTTTTGCATTGCGACCCTTCGCCTCCATTGGGAAGACAATCTCTCCGTCAACCACCTTGATCTGGATTTTTTGAAAGGGTGCATCGCTGGCAATGTCCATCCAGCAGCCCCGGGCAGCACAGACATTGATTATCAAGCCTTCAATTTGAACTCTTTTACCCAGATAATTTTCCGGTTGGGCATTTATTTCCGAGACCTTTGTTGTCTGCTTGAGCTGTAATTCCTGACCAAGGACGAGGTCTTTGCCAAGCACCGGAATGCAACTGAACAACAGTATAAACAGGGAAAATAGCAAGTTTTTCATTTTTTTCCTTTTCTTGAGTGGGAGAGCAACAGGCTCCTGATTTTAAGGCTTCCATAATTCATTATTAATTACTATTGATGCTGAACTTGTCAAGGTTTAGATTACTTTTTTTATAAGCACGATGATCCTTCTAGGTATTTGGTGATAACCTCTTGCCTGAAATAATGAATGCATACACGTTGCAGACATTGTAACACTGTATTATGTGACAATTAACTTGACCGGTTGATGACAATTACCTTGTCCGGTTTGACGTGGTATTTTAACACCAAAAACGACTTTTAAAGAAGGAGGTTTTTGGTGTCGGGTAAACCCATTAATCCAGAACAGGTCAAGGTGTACATGCGAACACGTAAAGAAGGAAAAACACAGGTAACAGCGGCCGCCAAGGCTGGGATGTCGGAACGATCCGGTCGTCGTGCAGAAAAAAGAGAACTGCAACCTGAGCGTAAGGGGGAACGACATTGGCGAACGAGACCCGACCCGTTTGCTGATGTTTGGGAAAGCGAGATAGTACCGTTGCTTAAGAAGAATCCTCAGCTTACCCCAATGACATTATTTGAAAAACTTCAGAAGGATCATCCTGGCGAATATCAGGACAGCAAACTGCGAACTTTGCAGCGCCGGGTTAGTAAGTGGAAAGCCCTCTATGGCCCGGATAAGGAGGTAATGTTTCGGCAGGAGCAGGTAGCTGGCCGGATGGGGATATCTGATTTCACCACACTGAAAGAGGTGACAATTACCATCCAGGGGCAGCCCTTTACACATCTGCTGTATCATTTTCGGCTGGCCTTTAGCGGCTGGTGTTCGGTCAAGGTGGTTCATGGTGGCGAGTCTTACACAGCTTTGGCAGAAGGACTGCAAGATGCCCTTTGCCGCTTGGGTGGCGTCCCCCATGAACATCGAAGCGACAGTCTGTCCGCCGCTTATCGCAATTTAAACAAAGACGCTGCTGAGGATGTCACCGAGCGCTATCAACAGCTTTGTTACCATTACGGCATGGAGCCGACCCGCAACAATCGTGGCAAAGGGCACGAGAACGGAGCAATTGAGTCTCCCCATGGCCACCTTAAGAAACGCATCCATCAGGCCTTGCTGCTTCGTGATTCCTGTAATTTTGATACGGTGACAGCCTACGAGGAATTCCTAGCCGAAATAGTCCGCGACATTAATAGCCGCCAACAGGATAAAATAGAGGAAGAGCGTCAGCATTTGCAGCCGTTGCCCCTGCACCGTACAGCCGATTACACTGAAAAAGTCGTGCCGGTCAGCACTTCAAGCACCATCAAGGTCAAACGAGTATTGTACACTGTCCCTTCTCGGCTTATCGGAGAGAGGCTTCGTGTTCACATTTATGATAACCGGCTAGACGTCTACCTTGGCAGCACTCTTACGGTTACGCTGCCCAGGGCGTTTGCCTCTGATAATAAACACCGGGCCAGGCAGGTTGATTATCGTCATGTAATCGCCAGCTTGGAGAAAAAACCCCAGGCCTTCAGGTACTCCCAACTCCGGGATGACCTTTTTCCGGATGAGACCTATAAAGCTGTGTGGGCCTGGCTGGACGGGGAAATGGAGGCCCGAAAGGCCTGCAAGACTATGGTTGGTATTCTGGCATTAGCACATCGAGCGGATTGTGAAAAACAGCTGGGTGAACATCTTCAGATCATGATGTCCAGCCAATCGTTACCTCGTCTGTATGAACTGCGGCGAAGGTTTGATCCTAGAGAGCAAACCGTTCCAACCATTCGTGTCAACCAGCCACCGGTGTCGAGCTATGATGCTCTCCTGTTTATTAGTTCACAGGAGGAGTATTAATGAGCCATTCTGCGACCTTACCCATTTTGCTGAAGCAGTTAAAACTGTCCAGTATGGCCTCCCTTTGGGAAAGCTATTTAGAGCGGGCAGAAAAAAGAGGATGGAATCCGGCTCAGTATCTGGCGGCATTATGTGAGGAGGAAATAAATCAACGCTACAGCCGTCGCATCGCCCGTTATTTTAAAGAATCAAAGCTGCCGGTTAGCAAGACCCTGTCTTCATTTGATTTTAGTCATCTTCCCAAGCTGAATGCTATGAAGATCGAGACCCTGGCCTCTGATCCAAGCTGGGTTAAGCGATCTGAGAACCTTCTCTTTTTCGGATCAAGCGGCACTGGCAAAACCCACTTGGCAGCGGCCATATGCAATGGCTTAATCGAGCAGGATGTCAGGGTGCGTTACTATCAGGCCACCGCCCTTGTTCAAGAGCTGCAACGGGCTCGCGAAGAATTACAGCTGGAAAAAGTGTTTGCCAGGCTGGACAGATATGCTGTTATTATTCTGGATGACATTGGCTATGTCAAAAAAAGTGAAGCCGAAACCCACGTTCTTTTTGAACTGATTGCCCATCGTTATGAGTCCAGAAGCATAATCATCACAGCAAATCACCCTTTCAGCGACTGGGATCAGATCTTTGCAGATAGCATAATGACAGTGGCAGCCATTGACCGGCTTGTTCATCACGCCATAATCATTGAGATAGAGCCCGAGGCGGAAAGTTTTCGGAAAAAGCAGGCCATGAATCGCAATGAGCATCTAGCTGATTCTCCCGCAACGCCAGTGCCAACGGCCAAGGACGACAAAGGTGATTAACAATGGAAATGCTAATATACAACCCGCAAAAAGGTAGACTTGAAACGATAAAAGTCTCAATCAATGAGACAAACACCACCTGGTTTGACGACTGCCTTAAGCCAGATGATATTTATATGATAACCGACACCGATAACGGCCTGTTGATTAGGGAGAATAATTACAACTACCCCGTACTGGTCTATGATGTCACAAGGTCTAATATAGGTGATAATCCACAAGGAGCCAAAGTGCTCAGAAAAGTGGCTATGCCCGAGTAATTCAAGCTCTGAGGCCTCACCTACCGCGCTATCGCTTGCTGGGCCAGAAAAAGTTGTCATTTTTCGTGAAGGCTCCGCCTTCTATAAAAAATGACAACTTTTTCTGGCTCAAGATGGTTCCAGTGGTAGACGAGACGTAAGCGTTATCTGCTAACGCTTATCTCTTGGTGGTCGGTGATGTTTTGAATGTTGTGTAACAGCAATCAAACAATCAGTCCGTTTTTTGGATAACGTTACACTCCAATCAAACACATTATATGTTTTGGAGGTAAATAATGCGGGGAGGCAGGAGAGCCGGAGCTGGTCGTAAAAAGAAACCAGACCATTTGAGACGTGAGCTTGTGACAATTAGATTGCCACAGTGGATGATTTCTCAGCTCAAAAGTAATGGTGAAATTGGATATTTAATCGAGAATCAATTGGCAACAAAAGATTTTTTGAATTTGCCGGATGATTACGAAATCGGCAGCTAGAACAGGAGGTGACAATTAAGAAAAGATGAGAGGGGAAAACCGGACAGGATAGTTGTCGCGAACCGGACAGAGTAATTGACATTTAATAAACCTGTCAAATCTCAATAAACAGGAAGTTTTTATACAGATACCAATATATTACATAAGGGGCAAACTACCTGCGGCTTGCTGCGCTCGCCGTAAGTAG
>JBDLJI010000173.1:0-4976 GCA_039714455.1 Thermodesulfobacteriota bacterium | reverse complement strand
ATTTATAGAACAGCAGATCATGTGGATGGTCATAGCGCTTTGCCGCAATATAAGATCAAAGGGTACAAAATTTATCGCACAGCTACACACATAGATGGGCACGATGAACAGATTCAATATATAATCAGATAATATAAATATTGTTTAGCCCCACAGCCCAAAAAAGGTCCACATGTCTATCAATGTGGACCTTGATATGCGCTCCTAATCACAACTTAATCCCTTTAATATGGAAACGATAAAAGCAGAATCTGCGCTACCCCTATAAAAAAACCCAGGACAGCGCCGACCATTTCTATAAATTTGAATTCCCGCCGCATTATGGAAAAAAGAATTTCTTCCAATTTATCACTGGAAAAAGCAGAAACCTTCTCCTCAACGATTTTATGTACATCAAGCTCTTCTTCCAGTTCACCACTCAGTTTGTCGATTAGATCCTCATTGAGACTGCTCATCTGATCAAGCAACAGAGCTTTTATCTTATCTGCCATATCGCTTGACATCAGCATGGCCAGCATGGGAAAGGCCCGCGGCAGACGTTTAGTTATTCCTTCCTCCAACCGCAGGGCGATATGATTAAGAACAGCCTCGGATGTTGCCTTTTCCTTGAGATGGGCTGTAACATCCTGCGCCGAAACCAGTTCTTCCGAAACAATCTGGCCGAGCTTGCGGGCAAGTGCTTTCTGTCTCTTGGGAAACACTCCCTGCACTGAAAGGAAGAAAATTTTTACCTTATTTTTGGGGTGAAACAGCATTTTAATGGCTATGTAATTGGTCAGCCAACCTATAAGCGCACCAATCAATGGTAATGTATATACCAGCATCATTAAACTCCAGTAAACTTGTTGAAAGTGAACATTTAGCCCGGGTTTTCACAAGCCGATACGTCCGTATAGCCTGCATACCGTCTTCTATGCCCTCTGACTATCACCATTTCACTATTGGATGCTGAAATGTGTGACTGAGGGCTAGAACCGGAACATAGATTATCTCAGCGAGGAGAATTGCAATCCGCTATCATTTGGGGGTATTGAAAAGTTCTAAAACAACCTTTTTCATTTCCTGGGAACTCCAATCGTAGGGCCCTATAAACTTATGCTTCAGAATGCCGTCAGCATCTATAAGAAACGTCTCAGGAACACCGGTTATCATATAGGCCTGGGTCAATTCCTTGCTGGGATTGCCAAGCACGGGAAATGTAGCCCCCTGCCGTCTGGCATAGCTCTTTGCCAGATCAAGGTCATCATTAAAGATAATTGAAAGCATCTGGAACGGCTTATCTGCCATGGCCTTATTGAGGGCTTCCATAGAGGGCATTTCATCTCTGCACGGCTTACACCAGGTGGCCCAGAAATTAACAAAAACCACTTTGCCCTTCAAACCGGAAAGCTTCCAGACCTTTCCTGATGCATCCTGCAACATGAAGTCAGGAGCCGGTTTGCCGACCTCCATCCTCTTAACTTTACTCAAACCGCCTATATTCTCGCATCCTGTATTAAAAAACAGGAAAAATACTATCAGTAGGGGTAATAATAATACATTCAGTCTTCTCATCATTCGCATTATTTACACTCTCACTTTTTAATAAATAACTCTACTCAGTCTTTTTCATTTGGAAAGAGTTATGTAACTCTCTATACTTACACTTGATTTATAATCTGAAATCATTTAAACAACTATAATAATTATTACTTGTTTTAAAGTAAAAAAAACAGATCAATCCTACCTATAAATCCTCAGATTATGATAAATCCTTCAGGTACTGATACCTCCAGGTCATCTCATATGAGAGCTTTTGATAAGCAGCAACTCTCTACACTTATCGATATGGATTCCCCGGAGGCGGTCCATAAAGAGGTACTCCATATTCTCAGCCTGTTCACTCCAGAATTTGACGCAGAACCGATTTACCGTATTTTCAAATTCACCATTGACCTGTATGAAGGTCATCTGGATGGATACAAAGCCTGCAACACCGATTATCATAATCTCCGGCACATAACCGATACCTACCTGGCCATGGCGCGACTGCTCCATGGCGCTCAGCTCAGCAGCAAAAATTTCAGCGTGCAGGAAATCTTCCTTGGCCTTACCGGCGCCCTCATGCATGATACCGGGATGATACAGAAAGCATGCGACATGGAAGGGACAGGTGCCAAACATACCCAGGATCATGTCAACCTCAGCATGGATTTTGTAGAAAAACATGCTGCCACTTTACATCTTGAGAGTCAGGAGATAGTTGACCTACGGGATATGATACTGTGTACTGACCTTGCGGCTGAAATACCTGCTATTAATTTCTCCTCACAAAAAATAGAACTGCTTGGCAAAATGCTCGCCACTGCTGACCTTATAGCACAAATGGCTGACCATACCTATCTTGAAAAGCTGCTTTTTCTCTATCATGAATTCCAGGAAGCCGAGATTGGAAATTTTAAAAACGAGATCGACTTTCTTCACCATACGATCCACTTTTTCGAGGTCAGCAACACGCGCTTCAAAGAGACACTTGATGATACCAGCAGTTACATGGTTCCTCACTTTAAAGCCCGCTGGTCCATTAATGAAAACCTCTACACCATCTCCCTGGAAAATCAGCGCAAGTTCCTCGAAAAAATCATGACAGATAAGAATAAATCAGTTTACCAGGAATTGAAGCGGGACAATATTGTAAAAAAGGTCCGCCAGAAATTCGGTGATACCGGGCTGGGGGAATAAAAAAAATTCCCCCTGATCTTTTTGCCGCCACACCACCCAAATAAAAAATATCGGGCTATTGGATATTCTCGGTTTCAGATGCATCAAAGAGATGCTGGATGCCCTGCTCGTATTCCATTTCGTTTTATGGACAAAAAAGGCCCGTCAAGAAATACTGACGGGCCCTGAATACGTCACACAAGTGCTGTTCTAAATTTACTCGCTGAATGATATATCAACCGAGGGCCTCATGGTGGCGCATACTGCAAGGGCAGCGTGCACCTTATGGGACTTAAAGGCAGCGATCAAATCCTCATCAACGGGCTTGTTGGCATCATAATCGACAAAGGCCTGCTGCTCAATATTGTAGTCAAATCTGGGTGCCCACTTTCTGGAACCAAGCCTTGCCGTTGTTGAGCAGTTATCTACCATGTAGGCCACCCCTTTGAAATGCATGTAGGGATTGAGGGAATCCACTGCCTCAATCACCGATTCATTTGCCACTTCACTCAAACAGTGCCCTTTTTCAATAAGCAGATCAATCTGGGCCATCATGGTTGCACAGTAAAGTCCTGCAGTAAAGGGGTTGATCCTGGGCATGGCGTCAGAACGATTGGCCCTGACTTTTTCTCCTACCTGCCACATACTGGTCCCATCAATCCTGCCCATGGGAAAACGGTCAAATCTCCTGCCCGCCAGATACACAGAGCGGATTTCATTACCGCTGGAGACTTCATCATATATTTCAAGCAGGATGTCAAAGGCCGGCTTGTATGCATGGGAATAAATTTTTTCAAAAATCTGTTTCCCTTCAGTATCACATTGTTCATAGACTGCAAGTATGCCGTCATGGGAAATTGTCCGGCTCAAAGGACCTGTTACATTTTCCACCGAATCAGTAAATGCCTGTTCTTCAGCCATACCTTCCTGCATGACAAAACGACGGTAAAGCGCTTCCACTATGCCGTGCACCGCACCAAGCAAAATGCCGCGTTCGCCAAAAATATCACTGCGGTATTCACTCCCCAGGGTGGTCATAAAGACATAGGGCGCGCCAACAGCTACGGCCCAGCCCAAAGCCTGATCCGTGGCCTTGCCGTCAATATCCTGCTCAACCGCAAAGCTTGTATTGATACCGGCGCCGTTTACCTCCTTGCCCTGCACATACAGCCTGCGGACAGAAGGCCCCATGCCCTTGGGACACACACCTACCACATTGATGTTTTTCGGGAAATATTTGTCGATACTTTCAAGATGCCCCAAAAGGAAACCATGGGAAAGTCCCAGGGTGGCGCCATCCTTCATAGCAGCAAATACCTTTTCATAATGATCAATCTGGGCTGCATCGGAAATCAGCAGGAGCACCATATCAGACTCGGCAACCACCTCGTACATCTCGCCAAGAGTACCGTTCTCCTCAGTAAAACCTGCTTCCCTGGCACTGGCCATTGAAGCACTGCCCGAGCGCAGACCGATTTTCACCCTGACATCGGTGTTCTCCAATGAATCCCTGAGATTCTGGGCCTGGGCAGGTCCCTGGGAACCCCAGCCGATAACACCTATCTGTTTGATGCCATCGAAAGCCCTGGCAAGCAAAGGGAATTTATCACGTCCTCCCCGGACAATCATCTCCTGGGTATCAGCCAGTGTGATGACTTCGGTTTCAAAGACATTTGTTTTAAATGTAACCTCCATTTTTTCCTCCTGAAATATAACAATAGCTGTAAATTAGACTCTAAAATATAAATTTAAAAATGAAGAGGGGGATACTAGCAGAGTTGGCAACAAAAATCCACTGCATTTTTTCGCTTCAAGAAAGAAGAACCATCTACTGATTTCTAATCATCCAATGGGCTTTTCACCGGCCTGATCCCTTTCTGCCTCAGGACATGATTGTAGATCATGGTGGTGGACACATCCTTGTGACCGAGAAGTTCCTGCACTGCCAAATGCGTGAGAAATGCTTCAATTTCCTGAACCTCCATATCCTTTGGGTGCCGTTTATGGTGAAAGAAAATATAGCGTTTCATCCAGTAAATATAATTCTTCTCCGTTCTATATGCCATAAAACTGCAAAAACGACGTCTAATAAATTGTTGAACTAAACCGCTTCGCGGTAGAAAAAACAAAGAGATAAAAACAGGCAGTCCTGAGGGCTGCCTGTTTTTTTTGCACTCATCAAGTTCTGTCGGCATATCCTTTTGTAAGGTGTTTTTTATTAACCCTACATCAGAGGAGGATAGTCATGACAGACTTAAAAAAACGAATGATGGAAG
>JBDLJI010000172.1:0-4987 GCA_039714455.1 Thermodesulfobacteriota bacterium | reverse complement strand
ATTTGGATATGCTGAAAAACTGGCTGAAAAGTTGGTTGATACAGGCATAGAGAGCCTCGCCATATTTGTTTCAGAGCAGAACAGGGAAACCCTTGACTTGCTTACCGGCCTGGCCAGGTATGTTATAAGCAGGGAAAAATAAGTTTGCACCCAATGAGTTTTTCGCTCATCAAACCAAATGGCGATAAAAAAAATTAAAAAAAGACCGGCCCCAAAACGACCACGAAAAAGCAAGATCAGAAAAAAAAGCTTTTTTATACTTTTGCGTCAATGGACCTTACCTCTTTTCTTTCTTTTTCTTATTGGTTTCAGCATGGCAGCAACTTTTTATATCATTTTTTTGCATACCCATTCTGGGCACTCTTTTTAGTACCCCCTCGGAGTCGGAGTTTATACCCTGTTGTTAAGGGTGCTTACCTGAGGGGTATAAATGCAGAAATAGGAGATGTTTGACGGCTGACAAAAAAACCTTTAATGCTTATTATAACACCATGCCCGTATATAAACGCCAGGATTTCCCAAAACTTCTCTCAGAAATTAAGCAGGGTTTCACCTCTCAAGTCTATCTCATTTGGGGTGAACGCTATCTTTGCAGGAGTGCCTCCGAGGAATTAATTGACCACCTGCTGCCCGTACAGGACCGTCAAACCACCAGCCTGCAGTATGTCGACGGCGATCAAGAGGATTTCAACAAAACACTCAACCTTTTGAAAACATTCAGCCTTTTCTCAGGGCCCCAGATAATCAGGGTGGCAGATTCAAAACTTTTCTATTCTAAAGGAGTTGCAAAAAGTGTTTGGGACAAGGCCTGCGAAAAAAAAGAGCGGAATGAAACCAGGCAGGCCCTTCGTTATCTTTTACAAATGCTTAACCTTGCTGGAATATCCCCGGATGACTTTGATGACGAGGACATAACATCCCTGTCTGCAACACGCTGGAAAAAACTTTTCGGCTTTAATAAACCCCAGGGTGACATATCCTGGGTCCAGGACCTTCTTGCTGACTGTGCTGATACGTCTCCAGCAAAAGAAATGAAGAATGACGCAGCCGGCATGTTTGTCAAGGCTTATGAGGGAGGGATTCCCCAAGACAATACCCTTATTCTTCTTGCCGAAGCAGTTGACAAGAGAAAACGGCTTTATAAATACATACAGGAACATGGGGTTATTCTTGATCTTGCTGTTGACAGTGGAGGTTCAGCAGCTGCAAAACGCGATCAGGAAAAAATTCTCAAAGAACTGATATGCAATACTTTGGCAAAGTATGGCAAAGAAATTGATCCCAACACTCTTCCTGTCCTTCTTGAGAGAGTCGGTTTTCATCCTGTCGCTGCAGTTATGGAGTCAGAAAAACTGGCACTCTATGTTGCAGACAGAGAAACAATTACCAGAGATGATATTGACGCCATTATTGGCCGCACCAGAGAAGAGGCTCTGTATGAGCTCACTGAGTCTGTAACTTCCGGCAAACTTGAAGAAGGACTTCTCATACTTGCCCATCTTCAAGACAATGGCGTTCATGGCCTTGCTATTCTGGCAACACTCAGAAATCACTTAAAAAAACTGCTTCTCGTTCGCTCATTGCAGGGGCTCAAATCACCGGCTTACACTCAATCCATTTCTTACCAGGTTTTCCAAAAGAACTATCTCCCTAAACTCAAGAAAGACAGGGATGAATGGTCAAATTTACTTTGGAAAATCCATCCCTATGCTTTATTTATGCTCTTTCGTCAGGCTAAACAATTCCACTGTGAAGATTTGCAGGGTGGATTAAAAGAGGTGCTCGCAGCAGAGTACCGCATGAAAAGTTCATCGGTTGATAATCGTCTCATTATGGATAATTTGCTCTTCAGTCTGATGCGTCAAAAAATGGCGGGAGTACCTACATGAGCAGAAAGGAACACGACTTTGAAGGTTGGGTGATAGCTGATGAGAAGATTGAAGTCAGGGAGCCCCCCCTTTATAAAGTTCTTCTGCATAACGATGACTACACCTCTATGGAGTTTGTCGTGTTAATTCTTGAAAAAGTGTTTAGTAAAAGCACTGCCGAGGCAACGAGAATCATGCTCAACATTCACCAGCAAGGGCTTGGGATTGCAGGGGTTTATCACAAAGAGATTGCGGAGACAAAGGTAGCCATTGTCCATGATCTGGCGCAGAAAAATGAATACCCCCTGAGGGGTTCCATTGAAAAAGTTTAATTATGAAAATAGGCAGTTAAGTAAAAAATCAGCTTTTATTGAAAAAGCACATTAGCTAATCAATAATTATTGTCTTATTATATAAAGAGAAAAAAATAATACTTACAGGTAGAGAAACATGTTTAGCCAGAAACTTGAAATGGCATTAGTTACTGCAGTTCGCCAGGCCAAAAACCACAGACATGAATTTGTCACGGTTGAGCACCTGCTTTACGGCATTTTGCAGGATGATCTCATTAACCGCATTATCAAACAATGCGGAGGAAGCCTTGAAAATCTCCAGAAAAGACTGGAAAAATTCTTTGACGGCGAGCTGCCAACCCAAAAAATAAGCGATGCCAATGCCCCGGTCCAGACTCTTGGTTTCAACCGTGTTCTGCAGAGGGCTATTGGTCACGTCCAGAGCTGCGGCAAAGAAGAGGTCGATTCAGGCGATATCCTGGTGGCAATTTTTTCTGAACCAGACTCCCATGCCGTATATTTTCTCAGCTCGGAAGGCTTGGACAGAATATCCGTGGTTGAATATGTTTCCCATGGTTTACAGGAAGACATTGAAACTGATGCCTGGCCAAGCCAGGAAAAAAAGACGGCCAAGGAAGACGAGCTTGATAAATTTACCGTAAATTTTGCTGACAGGGCCAAGGCAGGATTGATTGACCCACTCATAGGCCGTGAAATGGAACTGGAGAGAATCATGCAGGTTCTTTGCAGGCGACGGAAAAACAACCCTTTGCTGGTTGGTGAACCTGGTGTGGGCAAAACAGCCATTGCCGAAGGATTGGCTTTACGCATTCATGAAAAAAATGTCCCTGCGATGTTGGAGGATGTTGAAATCCGTCTTCTCGATATGGGAGCTCTGCTCGCCGGAACCAAGTACAGGGGAGATTTTGAGAAACGGATCAAGGCTGTAATCAACGGCATCGAGAAAAAAGGTGACAAATCCATACTTTTTATCGATGAGATACATACTATCGTTGGCGCTGGAGCGACAAGCGGTGGCAGTCTTGATGCCTCCAACCTGCTGAAACCGGCACTGCAGGCAGGGACTCTCCGCTGCATTGGCTCTACGACCTATGAAGAGCACAAAAACCATATTGAAAAGGATCGCGCTCTTTCAAGGCGTTTTCAGAAAATTGACATTGAAGAGCCCTCTGTTGGAGAAACGGTTGAAATCCTAAACGGGCTGAAATCAAAGTATGAATCTCACCATGGCATAAAGTATACAACAGCAGCAATACAGGCCACTGCCGAACTTGCGAACCGTTACATCAACGACAGATTCCTGCCGGACAAGGCCATCGATATTCTTGATGAGGTTGGAGCCGCCTTCAGGCTTTCTGAAACTACCCCAAAAAGAAAAAACGTTACTGTGCGCGATGTTGAGTCGGTGGTATCCCGTATGGCCCGAATCCCTGCTAAAAGCAGCTCCAGGTCGGAAATTCGCCAACTGAAAACCCTGCAGGTTGATTTAAAAAAAGTGATCTTCGGCCAGGATCAGGCCATCAAGGCTTTGAGCAATGCAGTCAAACGTTCACGGGCAGGCCTGGGCGAACCTGAAACCCCGACAGGGTCTTTCCTCTTTGCAGGACCGACAGGTGTTGGAAAAACAGAGGTGGCCAGGCAGTTGGCCAAATCCCTTTCCGTTCATTTTGAACGCTTTGACATGAGTGAATATATGGAAAAGCATGCTGTGGCAAGACTTATTGGTGCCCCTCCAGGCTATGTAGGTTTTGACCAGGGGGGATTGCTGACGGATGCCATCAGAAAACATCCCTATAGTGTGCTGCTGCTGGACGAGATAGAAAAAGCCCATCCCGATGTATTCAGTATTCTCCTGCAGGTTATGGATCACTCCACACTTACTGACAATGCAGGCAGGCGAGCCGATTTTCGCAACGTCATCCTTATCATGACAACCAATGCCGGTGCACGGGAATTAACCGAAAGGGCCATCGGCTTCATGGCAGACAAAAAAGATGGTGCCCAAAAAGCCCTGCAGAATTTATTCTCCCCTGAATTTCGAAACCGCCTTGATTCGATCATTACCTTCAATGCCTTGAAAAAACCGATGATCGAAAAAATTGTCGGCAAAATGGTGAGCGAACTTGAAATGCAGCTCAGCGAAAAAAAGGTTTCTATCGGCCTCTCAGCCAAGGCGCGCTCCTACCTGGCATCCAAAGGATATGACCCTGATTATGGGGCCCGGCCCCTTCGAAGGCTTATCTTAAAAGAAATTGGTGATACTTTGACCGAAGAAATACTCTTCGGTAAACTATCCAAAGGCGGGAAAGCCCTGATTGACGCCAGGGGCAAAAAACTTGTCTTCTCCTATAAAAGTGCTTGACAACTTAAATTCCCGCCATGGCCGACAAAGTCTTCCTGTGACCTGTTTTTCTTCCAGTTCAATACTCTTTTCAGAAGCTCTTTTACATTGACATATTTACTCAGCCATTGGTAGATTACCGCGTTTAAGAAATATAATTAGTATTTCTAATTTTAATAATTCATATATCTATTTACTGAGGAAATTAATGTCTATTCGTGAAGATGCAATAAACAGGGTTAAAACACCCATGTTCGAGGCGTGCGCCCGTAATGAATCTCTTTCTCCTGACCAGCTCATTGAAGGTATTGCCGGAGGGGAACTGGTCATCACCAAAAACAAAAACCATAATTTTGATAAAATTATAGCTATTGGCAAGGGTGTATCAACCAAAATCAATGCCAATATCGGCTCTTCAAAAGATTTGCCTGAACTGCAATCCGAACTGCAGAAACTCTGTGTGG
>JBDLJI010000171.1:0-5012 GCA_039714455.1 Thermodesulfobacteriota bacterium | reverse complement strand
AAATGTTTCTGGTGCCGTGGAAGCTACTTTCGATGAATGGGTGCTTGGCAGTGACATTTTGAGAAGACTATGCGCAATAAATTAAGTCGCTATGTATAATATTGAAAATCAGCTAACCAATCAATTCAATGGATAAGAAGAGTTGCGGGAGAATATAAAAGGGAGGCATTTGTCCCACCACTAATTTCACTCGTTATTTTAAATATCACTGCAACGAGTGTTTAATTTTCCACCATTACCAAAAACTAAACAATATATACTGTATGTTTAAATTGACCTAGTCAAGATACCTATATTCATTTAAGACTGATGTGTTGGAACAACATTTCCATAATTGAAAAAATTGAATTTTTGCCTGACCCGAACATAGATCGTCACCAACAGGAACTCGCCATTTACATCCAACATCAATGAAAAAAATAGAGTACAGAGAACGGGCCCTGAAGATCCTCCCGTGGGTCTGCGCAAAATGCGGCCGAGATTTCCCCGGCAAAAAACTGCGGGAGCTGACGGTCCATCACAAAGACCATAATTACATGAACAATCCGCCCGACGGCAGCAACTGGGAGTTGTTGTGCATCTACTGCCACGACAACGAGCACTCCCGCTCCCTTGACGCCGAATGGCTCCCGGCTCAAGATCCAGGTACCGAAAAAAAACCAACGACCACCCACACCCCTTTTGCAGATCTCAAGAAACTATTGAGTGAGCCGAGGGAGGATGAATGATAATGAATGGGGGCAGGCTTGTATTATTGCATTATTTAACAACAATTTTTAAAAAACAAACTTCCAGCTCACATCTTGGTGAGGATGCCATCTGCTGCCCTGATTCCGCTGGCCCAGGCCCCGGTGATCCCTCTACTGGTGCCTGCCCCGTCTCCCACCAGGTAAATATTCTCCGCCGCCTTAAAATGCTCGTCGACAAACCGTGGTTTATTGGCATAGAGCTTGATTTCCGGATAATACATGATGGTGCCTGGATGTAGGACCCCAGGTACGATGGTGTCCAACATTTTCATAGCGCTCCAAATGGGTTTTAAAATTTTGGCAGGCATTGCCAGGCTGATATCACCGGCCGTACAATCTGATAATGTCGGCTCAAAATCATATAAATCCCTGTTAAAGGACTTAGCCTCCGACCGTTTGCCCAGGCGAAAATCGCCAACCCGTTGCATGATCGGATTGTTCCCTCCCAGGAGCATGGCCTGGCAGCCAAGCATTTCAGCAAAATCCTGACCACTGGCCAAAGGCTCGGTCAAGGTCACCGTCTTGAGCAAAGCGAAATTGACTATACCGTTCCGACGGCGGGAACTGCTGTAGGCGTGCCCGTTGACGCTGAAGTATTCAAGACCGTCCCTGGTTTCGTAGCGTTCCCTGACAACGTAAGCAGCTCCGCTGTTGGTGCAAAAGGTGCGCACCCTGTACGGGAAATTGAACTTGGGGTCATAGTAGTCCTTGACGATGGGAAAGCGTTCTCCACGGGTCTCGACCCTGATGCCGATATCGACAACATTGTCAAGGAATGGAATACCGGCTTTTGCCATCGCACTCTGCAGAAAACGGAATCCCCCTCTTCCCGGCGCCAGAATAAGATCCTGGTAGCCAATCTCCCGGCGGCTGGTAATAATCCGTCTGGCAGAGGGATCAATATCGTTTACAGTCTCCTCCAGGCTCACCTCGACATTGCGCCTGGCAAGCTCGTCCATGAGTCGCTTGATCAGCTGGAGCCCCCCGTCGGTTCCCAGGTGGCACTGGCGGATATCAAGCAGGCTCACCCCCAGCCGTTCTGCCCTCTGCTGATAGGTTTCCAGGTCGATCCTCTGCATGAACTCAGGGTTGAGACACTCAATGACCATCGGCAGATAATGTTCCGCCTGTTTGCTGGTCCAACAGTCTACCGGGAATCCTACCGGGTAGGTAAAATTCATCTTGCAGTCGTGTCTGAGGCCCCCCGTACAGAGTTTTTCTTTGTCAATTACCAGTATTCGCAAGGAAGGTTTTTGATCGCTCAGACGAAACGCCGCACCCAGTCCGGCTGGACCGGTGCCAATAATGATGCAATCATATGTCTTCATAAGTTGCCCCACGTTGTTGTATACACTTTTACAAGGTGAATTCGCATACCGTTCAAATATTTATTATACACTGATCGACGCGAAAAGAGCCCTTTTAAAGCAGAAAAGAGGAAAAGGTGACAGATTTATTTTTTATGTTCCCAGATTTTTTGTAAATAAGGGGACACAATAATACTTTCCCCGCCGTTCCCCTCTTACATGAAGCCCATGGTGCGACTGGCAAAGATTTTAGAGCCTGCGGAATGGCACATTCGTTCTTTAATGGTTAGATTTATAATACACGGTCAACATGTCCTGGAGGTGTATTATAAAAACTGCAACTTCAGAAAATATTACATGGCTCTCAGGACCACTTATCTTCCTCGTCCTGATATTGCCAATCATTCTTTTAGCAGGTGACGGGCCTTCAATGTCCCATGCTAACGGGGCAAGAACGGCTATCCTGCTGAATATCAAGGGTCCCATCGGGCCGGCAGTCAGTGATTACGTCAAACGTGGAATTCAAAAGGCAGAAGAGGACCACGCCACCATAGTTATTCTGCAGATGGATACCCCTGGCGGATTTGACTACTCCATGCGGGATATCATCAAAAATATCCTCTCCTCTTCTGTTCCAGTAGTGTCATATGTTGCTCCGGGAGGATCACGGGCGGCAAGCGCCGGAACCTATATACTCTATGCAAGCCATATATCCGCCATGGCTCCAACCACAAATCTGGGAGCTGCTACACCAATACGTGTCGGAGGAATGCCCGGTATGCCGGAAGAGCCGTCCTCCCCCCAGGAAGAAGAAAAAGACAAAGGAAAGCCCCAAACCTCTGACACACTGGAACGCAAAATGGTCAATGATGCCGTGGCCTATATCAAGGCGCTTGCCAACAGGCATGGCCGCAATGAAGAATGGGCTGAACAGGCAGTACGTGAGGCAGTGAGTTTGACTGCGAAAGAGGCATTGGAAATCAACGTTATTGATCTGGTGGCGGCCAGCCACGCAGACCTGCTGCACCAGCTTGACGGCAGAGAAGTAGTTATGGAGACCGGCAAGGTTACCCTGGCCACCAAAGGGCTGATTATTGAACTGTTTGAACCTGACTGGCGCACGAAGATCCTGACCGTGATCACCGATCCCAATATCGCCTATATTTTGATGCTGTTAGGGATTTACGGACTTATATACGAACTTGCCAATCCGGGTTTTATCCTGCCGGGCATTGTTGGAACCATCTGCCTGCTTCTCGCACTCTATACTTTCCAGATCCTGCCAATTAATTATGCCGGGCTGGCATTAATTGTCCTCGGTGTCACCTTCATGATTGCCGAAACATTTGTACCCAGTTTCGGGGCCTTGGGAATCGGAGGTGTTATAGCCTTTGTTGTTGGTTCCATCATCCTGATGGATGAAGAAACCATGCGCATATCACTTCTCTTAATAGGAAGCACAGCACTTGTTTCTGCAGGGTTCTTCCTGTGGGTAATGAGCAGGCTATTCACCATGAGGCGGAAAAAAGTCATCACCGGAGCAGAAGAAATGATTGGCATTACCGGCGAAGCCCTGGAGGACTTTACAGAACAGGGACGGGTCTGGGTCCACGGTGAATCCTGGCAGGCGCAGTCCTCTGCACCGGTCAAAAAAGGCCAGAAAATTCAGGTAACGGCAAAAGACGGTTTGCAACTGAAAGTAAAAATATTACAGGAGGATGCATCATGATTTTACCATACAACTTAGCACCTATCATTGTACCTGTTTTTATTGTTATCGGTTTTCTATTTCTTTCCCTTAGAATCGTCGCGGAATACCAGCGCCTTGTAGTTTTTTTCCTCGGACGGTTTCAGATCGTCAAAAAACCGGGCCTGCGCATCGTTATTCCCGGCATACAGCAGGCTGTTCGTGTAGATCTGCGTGTCATAACCATGGATGTTCCCAGCCAGGATGTGATCTCACGGGACAATGTAACAGTGCGTGTCAATGCTGTTCTCTATTTTCGGGTGGTTGATCCGGAAAAAGCCATCATCCAGGTGGAAAACTATTTAAATGCCACCAGCCAGCTAGCACAGACAACTCTACGTTCTGTATTGGGTCAGCATGAACTTGATGAAATGCTGGCTGAGCGTGAAAAGATGAATGCCGATCTTCAGGAAATCATCGACAAGCAATCGGATGCGTGGGGCATAAAAGTTACCAATGTTGAAATTAAGCATGTTGACCTGAATGAGAACATGGTGCGGGCCATTGCCAAACAGGCGGAGGCGGAACGTGAGCGTCGGGCTAAAGTCATCCATGCCGAAGGTGAATTGCAGGCCTCTGAAAAGCTGCTTGCCGCAGCCAATGTCATTTCCGAGAACCCACAGGCTCTGCAACTCCGTTACCTGCAGACCCTGAATGACATATCAAATGAAAATGCAACAACTCTGGTATTTCCCCTGCCGATGGATTTGATAAAGGCTTTCTTTTGGAAAAAAGGGGGCGGTCCTGAATGACAGGGAATAGAAAGGGAAAATGGGCCAGATTTATTTTTTAGATCATCTTTGCCTGCAAATTTCAAAGTCAAGATATCTATATTGACCTGGACTAGTGAATAATTCCTGAAAGTTTCACCTGACCCTTATTTATAAGTAAGCACTACGTTTTTTCATAGGTTATGATGGAAATATATGCCCCCTGGGGGTCCTGAATCATGGCAAACCTTCCTACCCCCGGAATGTCCATTGGAGGAACATGGACTTTGCCGCCCAGTTCTTCCGTAAGTTTAATAGACACATCAACATCATCCACTGTGACATAGGCACCCCAGGTTGGTGGGTGTCCCTCGGCCTCGGGAGGTATCGCCATTATACCGCCTGTTTCATCACCATCGGAACGGAAGACATGATAGGTCATATCATTCATTGGCATTGCTTCAAACTGCCAGCCGAACAACTTGCCGTAAAAGGTTTT
>JBDLJI010000170.1:0-5045 GCA_039714455.1 Thermodesulfobacteriota bacterium | reverse complement strand
ACATCCGTATAGCCTGCAGTGTAAGGCGGTAAGTTTATACCCTGCCTTTAAGGGTGCATACTAAAGTATAGCTCAACCCCCTTACACTTTGTCTATCCGGCGTCTCGACTTGTGAGAAACCCGGGTTAGAGCCCGGTATTTTTTAATGCCTATTACGAAGTTTATTTACAGCAACATTCCCATCCAGGCAAATATGATTGATTAAATCCCACTAATTTATTAAGTATTTTTGATAATCCATATTAACAGTTAGTAAATATATAAACCTTCTCAGGGAATGGAATCCAATGAGTATGGTTCGATATTGTTAATAGAAGCCTTCAAGGGTAGCAATACCTGAGGAGGCTTTTGTGTTTTCTTGCGGGTTGAAATCATAGCATGGTTGGTACCCAAGATTAATACGAACAATAAAGGAGGTTGGTATGGTCAAAATGAGATTAATTGTATTAACGGGCTTGATGATCTTAACATTTGCTTGTGTTGTATCCGCTGAAGAAGCGTGTGTTACATGTCATCAAAAAGTTTCACCGGGGCAGGTCAAAGACTGGCAGGTCAGCAAACACAGCAAGGAAGATGTCACCTGCTCCACTTGCCACGGTGAAAAACATACAAAGGCAGAAGACGCCGGCCTTGCTGTGATGCCGGATGAAAGTGTGTGCGGGGAATGTCATGAAAAGCAGTTTCAACAGTTCTCAAAAGGCAAGCATAACTTTGGCTGGTCATCGATGAATGCCATGCCTGTAACCCATGTTGAACCGGATGAGTTAATGGAAGGCGGCAGGGGTTGCGGCGGTTGTCACAACATGGGAATAAAGTCGGAGGCGCAGAAAAAGGAACAGCGGGACAAAGGGTATCGCTATCAGAATAATTCCTGCGATGAGTGCCATACCCGTCACAGTTTTTCCAAAAAAGAAGCCTTGAATCCCAGGGCCTGCCAGCAATGCCATATGGGCTATGATCATCCGCAGTGGGAAATGTGGAGCAGTTCAAAACATGGCACCCGTTATCTGACCCAGGAAGTTGGTGATCTGCCGGAGGGCGCAGCAGCGCCTAAGTGCCAGGATTGCCATATGCCTGATGGTAATCATGAAAACAGGACTGCATGGGGTTTTCTTGGTGTAAGGCTGCCCCTGCCGGAGGACGAACAATGGGCGGCTGACCAGGTAGTTATTTTAAAAGCACTGGGTGTGCTGAATCCTGAAACAGGTGAACCGACCGCAAGACTTGATGCTGTAAAAGCGGTTGATTTAGCCAGGCTGACAGAAGAAGCCTGGAGCACAGAAAGGGAAAAAATGATAAAAATCTGCAGCAAATGTCACTCTGAGACCTATGCCAGGGAGCAGCTCGGTATGGGAGATAAAATCATGCAGAAAGCTGACAGGTTGATGGCTGATGCCATCCAGATTGTGGCCGGACTTTACAAGGATGGAATTATTAAAAAGCCGGCCGATTATGCCTTTGCCTACCCTGATTTTCTGTATTTCATGCGCACAGGAGGGTCGGATATGGATCATATGTCCCATATTGACCAGGTGCTTTTCGAGATGTACATGAAACACCGTATGCGGACCTACCAGGCCTTCTTCCACGTTAATCCTGATTATGCCTATTGGTATGGTTGGGCCATGATGACCAAAGACCTTGGAGAAATAAAAGAGCTTGACCAGACTATGCGGGCAACTCATAAAAAATAGATTTCATAAAGAAATCGTCTCTCATTAAGACTTGTTCTTTAACAATAAAGGCAGGGCCTGAAAAGGCTCTGATAATTATTATAGGCGGCCTCCTAATTGAGTATAGGTGTATGAAGCAATTCAACCCCCATACTCAATTAGGAGGCCGCCTATGTTATTTTATTGTGGAATAGATCTTCATGCAAGAGAATCTATTTTCTGTCTCTTTCTAGCGCTCTTGGTTCACAACTTTGGAGTTAATAAGAATTTTGCGCTTTTATTTTTTTGAGATTTAATTTTGATATTTCAAAAAGAGCTTTTTGCTCGGCGATTTCAGCTTCAATTAAACGCTGCTCATCAGTTAGGATTTTGATTTCTTCAAGCAGGTATTTGCGCCTCTTGGGGCCAATGCTGTCATCTTTAACCAATTCGGTTTCATAATCACCTAATGTCTGTCTAACAGCAGCAAGTTCGGTATGCATTTTTTTCAGATCATTCTTCTGCCTATTGACCTTCAATTGTTCACCATGGACGATTTTACCCTGGCGATACGCTTCTAAAAAATCCGGCTCCAGAGTATTGGGACAAACATAGTTGTATGATTTACCCGAAACACCCAAATTATAACCTTTCTGAGGAGTACAATATTCGCGCAAACCCTCCAGCAAACCCTGTTCATAGCGTTCAAAATCTGGCGCTACTCCATGTCTGGCACAAGCTTCGCGGTGGTTGCCGATTCTGGAAGCGGGATAACCTTTGGCTCCGTCTTCATAGCCTATAGTGAACCAGTCGGCATTGAGACATTCGTCTTTTCCCAGAGTTGCGCAACCTGAAAGCGCGATCCAGTTCAAAATGAAAAGTATTATTATGAGAGTTGTACTTTTGCCTGGACATTGTCGGGTCATCGTGCACCTCTGATTTTTGGAAGATCAATTAAAGTTGAAATCCATGTTTAAAATCAGCGTGAGCAGACGCTTAAGACCTGCTTCATATCGGTATTGCCGAGAAATGTATTATGAATACCGTCTTGAAGCAGCGTTGTCATACCACCATTGATAGCCACTTCACGAAGATCTTCAACCAGGCACCGCTCTATGATCTGCATTTTCATGGGCCGATCACCAACGAGTAATTCATAAAGGCCTATCCGGCCCCTGTAGCCGACATCATTGCAATATTTGCACCCTTTGGGTTGGTGTAACATCAGGTCATCAGTATAGGGAATATTAAGACGTTTATCAAAAAATTTGCCGTAGAGATCCTTGATATGATCATATTCAACTTTATCCGGGTGGTACGCCTCTTTACACTCTGAACAGAGAACACGGGTAAGGCGCTGGGCCAAAATACCTAAAAGCCCATCAGCAAAGTTAAAGGGATCCATACCCATATCTATGAGACGGGTGATGGTTTCCGGTGCTGAGTTGGTGTGCAGGGTGCTGAAAACCAAATGACCGGTTAAAGATGCCTCAATCCCCATCTTGACAGTTTCATGATCACGCATCTCACCAACCATGATCACATCCGGATCTGCACGCAAAAAGGCACGCATTGCCTGTGCAAATGTTGGGCCTGCCTTAGGGTTAACCTGGAGCTGGCGCAGGCCATACTGGGTGATTTCAACCGGATCTTCTGCAGTCCATATCTTACGCTCCGGCTTATTGATATAGGCAAGTGCTGAGTGCAGGGTCGTGGTCTTGCCTGAACCGGTTGGCCCGACAACCATGACAATGCCATAAGGTTTTTGGATGATGGTTGAGAAACGTTCAAAGGTCTCTTTTCTCATCATTTTATCAAGAGGAATCGGTTCAGCTGAAGTCAACAAACGCAGAACCACATCTTCATTATTTCTTGTTGTTGGCAGAGTCGCAACCCTGAGTTCAACAATTTTGTTGTTGGTTGTTCTAAAACGAATTTTTCCGTCCTGGGGTTTTCTCTTCTCAGCAATATCCATCTTAGCCAGGATCTTAATTCTTGAAACAACAGCACGGATATAGGCGCTGGGTACGGTTAAAGAGTTTTGGAGCCTGCCGTCTATCCGGTAGCGCACAACAGCATCCTTTTCATGACCATAGGGTTCAATATGAATATCTGAGGCCATCTGATTATTGGCATCCTCAACGATCTTCCTGACCAGCAGGACAACGGCATTGTCATTGACATCCTCATAATCCTCGGAAACTTCGGCATCCATAGACGGCTCGGTATCCATGTGTTTGAGATCGTCGAGTATGTCACCCATCGATTTTTCGCTTCCCTTGGTTTTCATGGCTCCCCGAAAGGAGCGCAGGAACTGTTTTATGTCTTCTTTTAAGGCAAAGCGTAGTTCCACTTTGGGAGTACGATACAGCTGTTGGACCTCCTGGATCTTATTGCTATCAAGAGGATCATTTATGGCAAGGATGAGTTCATTGTTATCGGTGTGAAGCGGAACCCAAAGCCCCCGGAGAAAAAAGTCTATGTTTTTCCCCTTGATAAGTTCTATCGGGTTGTAGATTGTGGTGTCCAAATTTTCGAAGCTGATACCGTAAAATTGGGCCAGGGCTTTTCCCAGTTGAATCCTGTTGAGTTCAAAATCATCAATTAAAACCTTTTCAATATCCTTTTTATTGTTATCTGCTTTATTTATGGCTTTTGATAATTCATTTTCAGATATGAGGCCATTTTTGACGAGGATTTTATAGGGGGCGGATTTTTTGCCACCCGACTTCAGTTTTCTCACTTTACCTGATTGATTCCTGGCGGTGCCGGGTAAATGACCTTCAATGAACAGGCCAAGTGCATCAGTAATTGATTTTATGCTCTCTACATCGTCATTCGTGAACTTATTTCCACTTTTGCTGTTTATAAGCTGAATAACTCCAAAGAGTTTTTGTTGATAGAATATTGGAGCAGATAATACCTGTCTGGTTGTAAACTTGGTTTTATCATCCCATTTTCGGTTGAACTCAAGCTCAGGGTCTATTGCTGTTAATTCTGACTCGTCATAGGCATCAAAAATATTGACAATCGATCCTGTAGAGGCCACATAACCGGAAATACTGGTCTTGTTTATGGGAAGGCGGATTTCTTTGCGTAAGCGGCCGGTCTTTACCTTAGAAACCAGCTGTTGTTTTTTGTTGTCGGCAAAATAAATAGTAAAAGCTTCAGCACCAAAATAATTCCTCATTTCCTGTTTCAGGCCATTGAGGAGTTCGTTGATGGTGGTTGATTCCCTGAAAAGTTTGGCAAGTTTTATTTCATCTTTGAAACGTGTTGTAAAGGATTGCTTCCCGGATGAAGATAATTTTTTGTCAGCTTGTGCTTGCATAATCCTATCACCTAAAGATGAAGTAGAGTGTTGAACAACTGTTGCTGGTATAACTATAACTG
>JBDLJI010000169.1:0-5060 GCA_039714455.1 Thermodesulfobacteriota bacterium | reverse complement strand
TACAGTTTGAACATGTAAGGATTCCTATGCGTGCCATATATGTCTCCTGCCGGGTATTATTTATTTACCAAGTAAACGGGGCCAGTTTTTGTCAGCCTTTTGTCCTTTAACAGGGCGGTTCATGGTGAAATAGGCGACAGGGTCGTATCCTTTGATGGCAATTCCCTCATTATCAACATTAATGGGTGTTATAGGGGCTGAGCAGGCGATAAGGATGAACGTCCAGGTGCAGACAACGGCAGTCATGTTTAGCGTAAGCTTTTTCATTGTATTCTCCACATCCGACCTTTAAAATAATTGTTGGACTAACGGTTGGTTGTGCTGAAAGTGTACGATTCTACAATATCCTTTTCCGTAAAACGGACAACGAGGTCCTTAGCATCCGTTTCTTTGAAGCCGCGGTAGTTATACTTGCCGTAAGTCCATGTCTTCTGACCGTTTTCAAGGCCGACGCGCCATGGTTCACCAAAAATGGTGCGGATCTCTTCTTTGGAAGTTTTCCCGATCTGGATATTTTTGACCTGATCGTCCGGAAAATCATAACCAACATTTACAGTTGCACAGCCACTGGAGAAAATGAATAGCATGCTGATTATGAGAAAGAGAAGTGCATGCAGCACAATAGGCCTCTGCCTGCGGGAATAAACATGTGTCGTTAATTTTTTCATAATAAGCCCTCATGAAAGTCTCAATTACAAGGTTTAATCAATGGAATATGAGCAACGTTACGGCAATTTAACCCTATACGTATCAGAAATTTCACACGCTCCGTCAACACAGACATTCAGGTTCTTTAATATGCCGTCTTCGATGGAGTAAATCCAGCCGTGCACTGACAGTTCCTGGCCTGATTCCCAGGCTTTTTGTATAATTGATGTATGGCAGACATTGGCCACCTGCTCAATGACGTTCAACTCGCAGAGAAGATTAAGCCTTTCCTGTTCATCCTCAATTGCATCAAGTTTATCCTGGTGATAGCGATAGACATCCTTAATATGCCGCAGCCAGGTGTCAATGAGTCCATAGGACTTTTTCTCCAGCGCCGCCTTGATACCTCCGCAGCCATAATGTCCGCAGACAATGATATGTTTGACCTTGAGGACTTCAACCGCAAACTGGATAACGGATAAACAGTTTAGGTCAGTATGGATCACCACGTTGGCGATATTGCGGTGCACAAAGATTTCACCCGGCATCATACCAACAATCTGGTTCGAAGGTACACGGCTGTCAGAACAGCCGATCCACAGATATTCCGGGTTCTGCTGCCTGGAAAGCTTCGCGAAGAAGTCAGGGTCAGTTTCTTTTATTTTTTCAGCCCATTTCCTGTTGCTGTCAAAAAGATTTTTTAGGATTCTCATTTGTTTGGCACTCTTAAGTTTGAGGAATATTCGTCAAGGGCAAGATGCGGGGTTCAGGAAAAACAATGGGTAAGTCTTGAATGGCAATAAATTAAGCATAGGCAAAGTCAAAAAACGTATGGTATTCATTCTGGCAACTCATGCGGCAGTTTTAAATATCTTTTGTCTTTCCTTCATTAAACTTTGTAATCAGGTTCCTGGCAAGCAGATAAATACTGATAATGATGCCTGCGCTGATAAATAAATAAGCGGTGAGTACCCACCTGCCGGCGAAGCCGGTGTCCGCAGCCAATCGGTTGAACAGAAGATAATCAGGGATATATTGCGGCCCCTGGGAAAAAGAGAAGAGGGTAAGATCAAGCACTAATAGGAAGACGCCCATTGTTAGACAGAACAAACCGACAAGGGAAATAATCTCCCTGTCTTTTCTTAGCCTTCTTAACAGGTAAATAATGCTGCCGGTACATACAGAAACAAGAATGAGAAGTGGGAGAAAATAGAAAGGGTTTTTCATATTGCAATCTTTTGTTTATTTTAGTCTGCCTGATGGAATAAAAGGATGCATTTTTACGGCAAGAACTGTAAATATTTAAAGATATAATGATATTACATGATGCATTAAATTTTCAAGCTATTTTAGCGTTTTGACTTTGGGGTAAGAGAGGTTATGAAACTGCGCACCTGTGTAACGCCTGATGGCAAGTTTATATACGGCATTCATAAGCCTTCGTTTAGGGTTGCCAACATGCGGCAAGAAGCTTTTTTGCAGTCATTGGGTATTGATGATGAGGAAAACCCAATTGAAAATACTGCTAACTTCCCTGCAGGAGAAGTGGAAGAACCACAGGGTGAATGGATCTATGAGATTCCCAACCCTTTTCCCTTTCGGGGTGCTACTTATATTGGCAAGAGTTGGGCAGATTCCAAAGCGGCCGACCCTCTGGCAATACGACTTCCCGAACCGGTTCCCACCTCTATGACAGGCTTTTTGAGTAAGATTTTGCACAGTAAAGGTTTATCCAGGGACAGACTGAATGAATCCTTTGCCGATCTGCCGGAAACTGTCCTTCTTGCTCTTGCATCAACTTCAACTGATTCTGATGATTTAACCCGCCTTGCTGAATTGTCTTGCGAATTTGTGTATGACCGGGAGGGAAAGCTTCCGGTAGGGTTACGGTATGAGGTGGACGCAAAGGGTAGACACAGGCCAAGAATTTTGCACCCCGACCTGTTTGAAGCACTGGCCAACAACACTTACTTGCCAGACATTTATAAGGAAGTAATGGTATTGCGTCCTGGTGCGCAGGGAGATAGCGAGATTGTTGGTGAATGGCCGGAAGAGAGCGACAGTCATGTGTTTGAATATCTGCGGCGCAACAGCTATATTCCCTGGGGGCATTATGCCTCAAACATGGCAAACGATCTGGTGCGTTACGCTGTCTCTGATCTTTCCGATAATGATTTTCAAGGCCTCCGGCATCTGTATTACCAGCGAACTTATATCAGACTGGCTGAGCAGTTGGGAATAAAACCGGCAGCCAGGAATAGATGCCTGACAACATCAGAGCTGGAGAAACTCAGGCAGGAAGTTGTTCAAGAACTTGCTGAAAAAGGAACATCCTCTTTGAAGTTTGATGCCACCCTTTGGGGCTGGAATTATGGTTTTGATTTTGCTGCCAGCGGGTACCGTCTGCATGCTTCCCACCAGCAGATCCACCAGCAGTTTGCCATGGTACCTAAAGAAGTTGCTGGAGCAGAAACGGAAAATGAAATGATTTCCTCGTATAATTGCGGTGATCTGGTGGCCGATTTTGTCAAATCCTATCAGAGGGAGTATCAAAGTAGTTTTTTTGCGGATTATATATTGGCGATCAGGAACAACAGGAGGATGGATGGCAAAAATGACCTGATTGCAGATTTGGTAGTTTACGAAGATGAATCTGTTATGCTTTTTGTCCCCAAGGCCCAGACTTCGCAGTGGGAACTGCAGCTTATCACTTTGGGTCAGGTAGGGAATGTCCTGGAAGCTGATAGCAATGTCCGTGTATCTCTCAATAGGGGCATTATAAACGCCATGCGTATTCTAACCGGGATGGGAGCAAGGATGATTACGGTAATTGAGTTCCCCAAGCGTGTTGGAATCAGAGATATTGACCAGAGACTGCTTTATTCTTTTTTGCCTAAGATTCCTTATTCAATGGGCGCTTTTTCTGAAGCGCAGCATCGTTTTGTTAACGGCCACTATCCGGAAGATTTTGCCATTGCCTGCCGTCTGCAGCTTGAGAGCCAATAGCTCTTACATCATATCAGCATTTCAAAAAAACCTGCTTTATCCATGCCATTATGGTAGAATAGCCAACTTTTCAAAATCGGAAAACCATTGCAATACTATTTACGGAAACAACTATGACAAAGAAGGGATATTACGGACATTGGGGAGGCGCTTTCATCCCTGAGATCCTGTTTGAAACATTTAAAGAACTTAATCGATTTTTCGAGGAAGTTAAAAAGGACTCCTCGTTTTGGGATGAGTACATACAACTCATGTCAAGCTACTCCTGCCGGCCTACTCCGCTTACCTATGCTGAAAATCTCAGCAACCATTTCGGTGGTGGGCACATCTATATCAAGCGCGAAGATCTCAATCATACCGGTGCTCATAAGGCCAATAACGTCATGGGACAGGGGCTTTTGGTCAAGCGTATGGGCAAAAAGCGGGTTATTGCCGAGACCGGTGCCGGGCAGCACGGGGTGGCAACTGCAACCATGGCTGCCAAGTTCGGTCTTGACTGTACCATTTATATGGGTGAGGAGGATGTACAGCGGCAGCGTCCCAATGTTTTCTGGATGGAAAAGATGGGCGCGACGGTGATACCGGTGACCGATGGTTCGAAAACCTTAAAAGATGCCATCAACCAGGCCTTTCGTGACTGGGTGTCCAATATGGATTCCACCCATTATGTGCTTGGCACGGTCTGTGGTCCCCATCCTTTCCCTGAAATGGTTGCCTGGTTTCAGTCTGTCATCGGTATGGAGGCAAGGGAACAGATCATGCAAGCCTTCGGCAAGCTGCCGTCCCGTGTTTATGCCTGTGTAGGTGGCGGTTCCAATGCCATGGGTATCTTCCAGGGATTTCTTGGGGATGAACAGGTTGGCCTTGTGGGTGTTGAGGCTGGCGGCAAGGGTTTGTCCAGTGGAGAACATGCAGCGCGTTTAGCCGGGACAGATGCTTCTCCCGGAGTGGCCCAGGGCTATAAAACTATGTTCCTGCAGGATTCTGATGGCCAGATGCTGGATACGCATTCAGTTGCAGCCGGCCTGGATTATATTGGCGTTTCGCCAATTCTGAGCGACCTGTGTGACAAGGGCAGGGTGCGTTTTGCAGCAGCAACTGATTCTGAAGTTATGGAAGCGCTTGATATAACCATGAAAAAAGAAGGTATTATCCCGGCCTTGGAGTCTGCGCATGGATTTGTGCAGGCATTTAAGGAAGTTTCCTCTCTTGGCAGGGATGAGGCTATCATAATTAATATGTCCGGTCGGGGTGATAAGGACATCTTTACCATTGCCAACGCTTATGGGGACCCCTCCTGGAAAGAGTTTATAATTGAGCAGGCAGAGCAGTACAAGAAAGGCTAAAGGCTGAAGGCTGAAGATGAAGTCGGAAGTCGGAGTCTCCACTTCGTTTCACTTACCTAG
>JBDLJI010000168.1:0-5066 GCA_039714455.1 Thermodesulfobacteriota bacterium | reverse complement strand
TGCCGCACCCCTGTACCCGGCTTTATATTTTGCTTCAGTACTTCTCTGGTCATAGGCGGAAATCCCAAGATATTCCCCAATATTCCTGGCCAGCTGTAACTCTGCATCCGCCACCTTATCATTGGAATAGAGGACCTGGTAGATTAACTCCAACAATATAAGACGGGGCTCATAGGCAAACTTCTGCCTGAATTCCTGCAGCAGTGACTCAATGCTTACGGTAGAGACAAGTGCCTCTTTGATCAACTCCTTGACCCAGTAAAGCTTATTCTGCGAATAATTCAGGTTGTACTGAAAGAAACGTCGAATTGTTTTGACTTCATCCCTGCTCACCGTCCCGTCAACCTGTGCTATCTTGACCAGGATATTAACCAGCAAAAAGACGAACGTGTTGTGGGTTTCGGTTTGGGACTTCTCATAGGCACTTACCTGGCGCTTCATATAAAAAGTGAAGGCCCAGAAAACTGCTATGCCGCTGAACATAAGGAAAAGAACGCCAAAGACAATCAGGCCGAGAAACTCGAATAGCAAAGGGGCTCCGCCGGTGATAAAAATCAGCAGGAGAATAAGAAGAAGGCAGCCGCCACAACCGGGCTGTTCGTGTCGTCGATATTCCATTGTTAATAGCCAGAAGTGATCATGTTTTAAGAAAATTCTTTTTCGTGTTTCAGTTAATTCCCGGATCCATTGGCAAAGAGGGCTTCAATAAATTCCCTTGGATCAAAATCGCGTAAGTCCTCAATTTTCTCACCAATGCCTATAAACCTGATGGGTATATTAAAATCATGGGAAATATTCACCACAATGCCTCCCTTTGCCGTACCATCCAGCTTTGTCAGGGTCAAACCGGTAAGACCAACTGCCTCATTAAAAAGTTTAGCCTGGGAGATACTGTTCTGCCCGGTAGTCGCATCAAGAATGAGCATAATCTCATGGGGTGCGCCGGTCATTTTTTTATTGATCACCCTTTTAATCTTTTTGAGTTCCTCCATAAGGTTTACCTTTGTATGCAGCCGCCCGGCCGTATCAATGAGTATGACATCAAAATCCCTGGAGGCTCCATAATCCAGTCCATCATAAATAACTGAAGAGGGGTCAGCCCCGTACTTTTTTGCAACCACATCCACACCCACTCGTTCACCCCACACCTTTAACTGGTCAATAGCTGCAGCCCGGAAAGTATCTGCAGCCACCAGCAGAACACTCTGGCCGGAACGCACGAATTTGTTAGCTATTTTACCAATTGTGGTTGTCTTCCCGACGCCGTTGACGCCGACCACCATAATGACAAAAGGGCCTTTTTCCGGCATTTTCATTTCTGCCGCATCATATCCTTCAAAGAAGGTCAGCATCCTCTCCTTCAGGGCCAGTTTTAAGACCTGGGGGTCTTCAAGCTCCTGCCTTGATACCTTGGAGCGAATTTCATCAAGCAGGTCAAGAGTTGTATTAACCCCGAGGTCGGCTGTAATTAAAATCTCTTCAAGTTCATCCAAGAGCTTGGCATCAATCTCTTTCCTGCCAAGAAACAGATCGTCGACCCTGCTTACCAGAGAATCCCGCGTCTTGCTCAAACTCTCCTGAAGACGCCTGAACAATCCTTTTTGATTGTCCTGTTTTAAGGCTTGTTCTTCAGATTCAGCAGCTTCACTTATTACGTTTTCCCGGCTTGGATCCAAGCCGGCTGAAACTTCAGTGACAGCCTCTGCAACTTCAGATGTTTGCCTTCCTTCCTCCAAAATTCCATCACTGACCGGAATCGTATCTTCCCTGATTGTTTTTTTCTTTTTAAACCAGCCTAACATCCGTTACTCCATTACATTTAATATCTAAATCTTAAAGACGCTTAAAAGTACAGTGATTTCTGCCTAAAAAGCCGACAGCCATGCAAGGGCTGCCAGCAGGTAAAAAACTGTATCCAGGTAAAACTCAAGTTTGGGGCCCTGGCCTATCTTGCCCCTGTTATACAACAGGGTTAATCCAATAATATATACTATTCCCGGCAGCAACCAGAAACCTGCCTCTGACATAAAACCAAATAGCGGCATAAGCAAGAGCAAAACAAGCAGAAGCGCCATGATAATATTCAGGATGAACAGTGTTTTTTTCTCACCGATGCATACCGGCAGTGTCTCCCTTCCGACAATCCTGTCTCCCTGCACCTCAAAAACATCAAAAAGCGCATTTCTGACAAAAACAAGAAGCATCACAAAAAAGAGTACCACAAAAGTCAACAGGTCCGGATTCCGGGAGTCACTCCAGGCTGGTATAAGGGTTGTAACAAAGGCCCAGGCAACCGCCACCAGGAATGTCTTGGAACCGGGAATCTCTTTCAGCCCTCTTACTCTGATATTGGGAATCAGTGATTTAGGAATAACCTGCACACTATAAAGAATCCCAAAAATGCTCATGCCGGTCAGGAGGAAAAAAGGCCTTACCCCATGCTCAAACACCAGCGTCAATGCAAATGCCAGAGACAAGGCTAAGGCGATAAGGAGCGGCCATCGATACTTTTCATAAAAAAGTGCCCGTAGCGGATCACTAAACTTCTGTAATTTTCTATCGGTAAAGCGATTCAGGTTGTGCATGGCCAAAAGATAAAAAAAGCTGATCAGAAAATGACTCGTCTTTGGCACATTATTCTGTAGTATTTCGGCTGTATAGGTAAGAGCACCACCCGCGAGACTGACATATACATTTGTAGCCAGCAGAAACCAGAGTAATTTGCCGGCAACCTGCTTCAGCTTTCCTTCGCCTTTAGCGGGAAGGGCCTCAAGTATCCTGACCACCCTGCTTATCATCCAGGTAGGGGTTGATGCTCCGGCCGTCACTCCCACACATTCATATTTTGCCAGTCCACCTAGGTCGAGTTCATCTTCCGTTTCAACCAGAAAAACAGGGCATTCCATTCCTTCGGCTATTTCAGCCAACCGTTGAGTATTGGCGCTGTTCTTGCCTCCCACCACAACCATTGCCTCCACATCCTCACAAAGACTGCGCACCTCTTCCTGGCGCTTATGGGTTGCATCGCAAATGGTATTAAACACCTTGCCGCTGGGAAACCGTTCCAGGATTATACTGCTCAGTTCTGCAAAGACTGTTTCATCCTGTGTTGTCTGGCTTACTATTATGTAGGGAGAATTAAGCTGCAGTTTTTTGACATCCTCCCGGTTGCTGACAACCTGCCCCATACTCCCGGCAAAACCCATTAACCCTTCAACCTCAGCATGATTCCGGTCACCGATAATAACGGTACCATATCCCTGCTTGAGGTATTTCCTGATAATAACCTGAACCTTGACCACATGGGGGCAGGTCGCATCTTTAACCGTGGCACCTGCCATCTTGAGTTTTTCTTTCTGAACAGGGGGAACGCCATGCGCCCTTATTATAACCGTACCGGACTCCTGCGCAGGGACCTCCTGGAGCACCTTCACACCCCTTTCGCCTAAAAGGTCAAGAACCTGGGGATTATGAATCAACGGACCAAAGGTGGATACACCGGTATCTTCCTTTTGAATTAGATCCAGGGTCGTTTCCACTGCCCTCCTGACCCCCATGCAGAACCCGGCACTCTTTGCCAATATTACTTTCATTTCATTTCAAACAGCATGCTTGCAATTCAACCAGAATGTATTTTCTCCTGCTCGACATAACCTGTAATTTAGACCAGCTTAGTAATAAAAATGTTGCATACTAATACAAAAACTGCAGAATTAAAACTACCGGAATGTGTCATGATGTATTATCAAGAATAATTGAATATGAAATGCAATAACGGTCCATTTTAACAACTCATTCTTTTCCTTAAAGGTCAGGCCATGATTAAAAAAGATGAACTTTGTCAAAAAATCCAGGAAATCTATCCTGAAATCGGCCAATGTGGTATTGATCTCACGGTCGATTTAGACAAAAGGCAAAACGCCTGGGTTGTCAGTCTTAAAAAGGACAATCACAAGTTGAAGCACTTCCTGGAAAAACCAGATGCAGATGCCTGCATGCAAGGCAAACAATGTGTTTCCCTGGGGCTTGAAATTGCTCAACTGCTAAAAAATATAAAAGGCGAGCAGTTCTAGTTTTCCAGCCCATAGCACACAATATTTTCTACTATTCAAATAATGCCTGATATTCGATCATTGACCCTGGCCGACAGGAGTTTAGTCACAGAGTATCTCCGCAGGTATCCTCCTGATATCTCTGAGCACACCTTTACCAATTTATTTATCTGGCAGCCTTCCAGACCAATTTTTTTCACAGAGATTGACAACTCCCTTGTTTTTTTTGTGAGATCATCAGGTGGAAAGGGGGAATATCTCCTGTATGGCCCCCCGGTTGGCAATATCATCATACCGGATATCATAGCAGCTTTTGACAGCAGCGGCGGCAGCGTCATTGGCGCTGTCCGCATTCCAGACCGGAATACAGAGAATCTTCCTCCGGCAAAATATACAGTGAATGCAGACCGGGGCAATGCAGATTACGTTTACCTGGTGTCAGACCTGGCTGAACTTGCCGGTCGGCGCTTCTCAAAAAAACGCAATAAAATCAAACAGTGCCTTAATAAACACCTCTGCGAATATGTCCCCATAACCTCAGAACTCCTGGCAGAATGTGAAACCATGCAGGAAAACTGGTGCAATACCAGGGATTGCGGCAAAAATCCCGGTCTATGTAATGAAGCCAACGCCATAGCAGAAACCTTTGCCCATTTTGAGGATTTCGGACTTCTCGGTGGCGCTGTCCGGGTTGATGGGATAATCAAGGCGTATGCCGTTGCAGAAGAATTACATCCCGGTACAGCTGTCTGGCATTTTGAAAAAGCAATGGCAGATATACCCGGTCTTGGCCAGCTTGTGAATCAGTGGTTTTCCAGGTATGGACTCTCGGATTTTGACTATGTTAACCGTGAACAGGATCTCGGGGTCCCGGGCCTACGGCAGGCTAAAAAAAGCTATTTCCCCCATCATATGGTACCAAAGAACTGTATCTCCCTGGCAACCGAACCTATCACTGCCAAAAGCATTAAGGCGGAGGGGTGCGCAGAACACGAACATTGATGGCTAAGGTGT
>JBDLJI010000167.1:0-5080 GCA_039714455.1 Thermodesulfobacteriota bacterium | reverse complement strand
ATTCAACGTGCAAAAATACTCCTACTGTATGAAATGGGCGAAAAAATCACAAATATAACAAGACAACTTAACGTGTCACGCCCTCTCGTTTATCGTGCAATCGATAAAGCTTTAGCCTTTGGGGCCTTGCAGTCACTTGACGACATTCAAAGATCTGGCCGAGGCCGGTTAATTGACGACAATGCAAAAAACTGGGTAATTTCTATTACATGTCAGAATCCAACCGACCTTGGCTATGCAAGCGAAACCTGGACTTACAGTCAGCTTGTCAAACATCTTCAAGAACACGCAACTGCCTCTGGCCATCATTGTATTAAAAAAATCAGCAGAAGCAAAGTGCACGAAATCCTGACCGAAGGAGAAATTAAGCCTCATAAAATTCGTTACTACCTCGAACGCCGTGACCCCAAATTTGAAGAGAAAATGGCCGACGTCCTTTACGTTTATAAAGATGTCGAAATTCTTAACCAATCGGCTGATCTCAAACGAGAAACTACTACAGTATCGTATGATGAAAAGCCAGGAATACAGGCTATAAAAAATATTGCCGCCCAGTTAATGCCTGTTCCCGGAAAACATTCAACCGTTTCAAGAGACTATGAATATAAACGATTGGGCACCGTCTCTCTTTTAGGGGGGATCGATCTTCATAATGGTGAAGTTCATGCACTCGTAAGAGACCGTCACCGCAGTTGTGAGTTTGTTGAGTTCCTTAAAATGATTGATAAGAAATATCCAGACAAGTTGATTATCCGAATGGTTCTGGATAACCATTCAGCGCATACTTCAAAAGAAACTCAGCGATACCTAAAAACAAGGCCGAATCGTTTTCACTTTATATTTACGCCAAAGCATGGCTCTTGGCTTAACCTCATTGAATCATTCTTTAGCAAAATAACACGGTCTTTCCTGCGCCATATCCGTGTAGACTCAAAAGAGGAACTCGTTGAACGTATATATCAGGGTATCGAAGAAATTAATAAAGACCCTGTTGTTTTTAGATGGCGATACAAAATGGATGAAATTGCCACCGCGTAAAATGTAACACTAACTCAAGAATGATGTACTAGTGGAATGCTAGGCAAAAAAAGCTGTTTAATCAACCACATAAGTTGATTATTATATTTAATTATGCATGGCAAGCCGAAACTACTGGACCAGGTGCGGAATGCGATACGGTTGCGGCATTACAGCCCCAAGACGGAGGATGTCGTGAAAATTATTGAGTAAAATAAATACTTACTGCTCATACATGACCCTGCCGCAGTCCCGCAGGTCGTAGCCGCCGAGGCTTTCAACTGTTTGGCGGAATGCATCGTTTTCTCTGATGGTTTGCAGGAAGGCCCGGACCTTCGGGTCATCAAGGTGCTCCATGGGCAGGATAATGTCATAGCGTTCCTGGGCAACCGGGATGAAGTCGAGATCAAGGGCCACGGCAGCAGCCCTGATGGCCAGGCCGCTATCCGCATTGTTGCTGGCAATGGCCGAGGCCACGTTCATATGGGTGTATTCTTCCTTGTCGTAACCGATTACCCGATCCGGATCAATATCAAGCTGTTTCAGGTGCATGTCGGTGAGCAACCTGGTGCCGGCTCCGCGCTGCCGGTTGATGAAGCGCACATCCTGGCGGGTTAAATCCTCGAAGCCTGTAATCCCTTTCGGGTTGCCCTTTGGCACCAGAAGTCCCTGGTCCCGGTAGGCCAGGTTGATCAATTGCAGAGGGACATCGGCCAGATATTTTTTAATAAAAGAGATATTGTATTCACCTGTTTTTTCATCCAGCAGGTGGGTGCCTGCAAGATGCGCCTCACCCCTTTTGATTGCCATGATGCCTCCCATGCTGCCGACGTGGGCAGAAGAGAGGCGGCAGATCGGCCGCAAACGGTGCAGCATGTTTGCCAGTACATCAAGAATGTTGTCATGGCTGCCGATAAAGACCAGGGTGTTCTCGATCTCATGTTCATCCCGCAGCAGCTCTATATTCACTTTCTCGCCGGCGCCGATGCCTTCACTGTTAGATGGCACAGTCAGAAAACCGTCCGCCTGTACAAGGGACATGACAGCTCCGGCACCACGGCTGGCTGGACTGGCCATCAGGGTTTTACCGACCTTCCCCAGCTTCACTCTGATGAATTCTTCAACTCCCAGCCTGGAAGCCAATGGTCTCGACAGGACAGCTTCAATAAAACGGGAAGGCTTGGATACAGTACCCAGCAGTGCATCGACAAGGTCTCTTACAAAGAGATGCAGGGTGATGACAGCTGAGACCGTATAACCCGGCAGACCGATTACCGGTTTGCCTTTTACAATTGCAAGAATAACCGGTTTGCCAGGTTTTATGTTAACGCCGTGAAGCACGACCTCACCCAGTTCGGCCAAAATCTGAGCCGTAAAGTCTTTGGAACCGGCCGAGGCTCCTGCATTTATTATGACAAAATCATACTTTGCCGCTCCAGCGGCAATTGCCTCTCTGAGCGATTCTTTACTATCAGAAACAATCGGGCTCCTGTCTGTCTGTATACCCCATTCCCGCAGGTAGCCTGCCAGAACCCTGCTGTTGAATTCGATGATGTTCCCCGGTTTTAAAGAGGAACCTGGCTGCGTTAACTCACTCCCTGTAGGTATTACAACGCATGCAGGTTCTTTTCTTACTGTTACTTCGGTAAGGCCGGTGGCCAGCATCGCTCCCAGGTCAATGGGTCTGATCCTGTGCCCATCCGGCAGGATGAGTTCTGTAGCTACGATATCCTCGCCAATGGTGCGGACATGCTTCCAGGGGGTCACAGGTGCAATAATTTCCACCGTGTTGTCATCAACAGGTTGAACATCCTCTATCATGATCACTGCATCGAAGTGCGCAGGCAGGGCATTCCCGGTATTGACATATTCAAATTGACTACCAGATGATAATCGGGCAGGGGTGGTCTCACTGGCGCCGATGGTATCTTTAAAACGAACCGCGATGCCGTCCATGGCAGAAGCATTGTAAAAAGGGGAGGAAAGCGATGCAAAAACAGGCTCAGCCGTGATGCGTCCCCGGGACTCATCAACAGGAATGGTTTCAGAGCCCATGGGGTTCAGGCAGCCTGATTCTGAAAGACTTTGCTTCCAGAGTTCTGATGCCTCATCCAGGTTCATGTTGTCGATGTATATGTTTCGTTTGTCCATAAGTAAATAAAAGGTTTGTCAGCATACGAAACTGTTTACGATTGACACAAGGGATCAAGGGACCAAGGTTTCGAGGGTAAAAACTTTCTTATTCTTTTAATCGTAGGCTTTACTTAAACAAAAGAGAATAAATATTTGAAATTTTTATCTGATGATCGACTTGATCAGCAGTTATCTGTCAGCCTCCGTCAGGTTACGTTTTTGTTTTTCTGAATGATTACTGTCGACAAAAGACAGCTTTAAATCTTTTCCCCTTGGCCCCTTGAAACCTTGAGACCTTGAACCCTATCTTCTTTATTTTTTCCCTTGAAACCTCGAAACCTGTACTTTCTAGTCAAATATTCTCACCTCAACAATTTCCCCGTCTTTTAATCCCTGTAGTTTTTCTGCAATTTCAATGAATCCATGGGCCTTGACCATAGTAGATAATGCCCCTGATTTGCCCAGAATAGGATATGCCTCCGGTTCCATGCCTGCAAGGATTTTGACCTGCACCCTGACAAAGTCTGTGCGGCCGGAGGCGGAGTTTAGATTGCGCATGAGCCGGGCTTTGATTGTGCGGTATCGCGGCAGACCGTTATCGGTGATGCCGGAGAGGTGGCTGATTGCAGAGCGGACAAAAAGGTCAAAGGCCACTGCGGCTGATACAGGATGACCGGGCAGTCCGTAAATCATGGTGTCGTCTGACCGCGCAATTATAACAGGTTTGCCCGGCTTGACGGTAACACCATGGATCAAAATACCCGGAGAACCCATCTTTTCTATAACTTTTTCTCCCAGATCGCGCACTCCCACAGAGCTGGAGCCGGATAACAGGACAATATCGTTGGCAGCCTTTGCCTCCCGTACCATATTGGTCAAACTTTCTTCGTCATCAGTTGCGATGCCATAGAAGGCGGGCCTTGCATTTAAGCTTCTGACCTGGGCTGCAAGGCTGACACTGTTCATGTCACGAATTTTTCCAGGAGGAGGATTTTCGGTGGAAGAAACTATCTCGTCACCGGTGGATATGATGCCCACCCGGACCCTGCGAAAGACCTCTATACTGACCAGGCCCACCCCGGAAAGCAGTCCAATTTCCTGGGGGCGTATCAAATGTCCGGATCGAAGGAGAATCTCACCCAGTCCAATATCTTCACCAGCATCAATTACATTTACGCCTGTTGCAACCGATTGTGTGACTTCTATCATGCTGTCATCAATTGCAACAGTGTGTTCCAGCATGACTACGGAATCGGTTCCGGGCGGCAGGATGCCTCCTGTGGCGATAGCATAGCAGGCTCCCGGTTGTGGTCCCTTTGCAGGGAATTCACCCATGAAAATTTCTCCGCTTACCTCCAGATAAGCCGGCAGTTTTTCACTGGCGCCGAATGTGTCCTTTGCTCTGACCGCATAGCCGTCCATGGTCGAACGGGGGTATGGCGGGAGATTTTCCGGGGAGAGGATATTCTCAGCGCAGATTCTGCCTAATGCTTCATCAAGTGATACTGTTATTTTTCTTGCAGTGCAGGGCGGCAGGTGCTGCTGCAGGAGAAGCAGAGCCTCTTTGAGGTTTACAGTATCAGTGCGCCCCAGCATGTCGCGGTTTTTGTTGATAGGAGGGTTCATTTTTTAAAATAGTTAGTATAAGGAATCAGAAAAATGCTGGCATTAGAGGTTATATAAAAGGTTTCGAGGTCTCAAGGGGTCAAGGTTTCAAGGAAGAAAACAAATTTTTAACCTTTTGCCCTGCTACATTCACTTTAGGCGTTGAGATCTGTTTTTTGTAATTAGTTCCTCATAATTTTAGCTGCTTTTTTCTTCAGGTTCGTAATTTTTACCCTCGACCCCTTGACTCCTTGAAACCTTTTTCATTAATCTTTTTCTCCTCACTCCTAACTCTTTCACCTTTGCCCTTTGCCCTTTGACCCCT
>JBDLJI010000166.1:0-5106 GCA_039714455.1 Thermodesulfobacteriota bacterium | reverse complement strand
AAAAAGTGAGAAATCGAGAACAAATTTTCGGGAATTTGATGCGAATAGCAGCGCTATTTAAAGAAAATTCGCGGAAATTTGGGCCGATCTTCTCGATTTCGAAGTCTACGCTTATCTGCAGTAGATTCGGAATACTCCGACAGGCTCCTAGGCACGCACTGATTCATATGTAAAGCCACAGGCTTTATTCTCTTTTGCTGCTGCAAATACGGCATGACATTCATTTAACACCAGATGGATTATCTCCTAGATTTATTGGCAACTGGCCATCAACGAATTAATCTTGCCGGCTTGCAGGGCAGCAGCCAAGCCTTTATTGCCGCCCTTCTTGCAACAAAAACCCAAAGGCCTTTACTTTTCATAACCCCGTCAGAACGTCTGGCCGAACTTGCTGTGCAGGATATCAGCCTGTTTACCAGCTTGCCGGTCATCCATTATCCCGGATTTGATATTCCTCCCTACACCCCGCTTTCCCCAGATCAGACTACTGTAGCAGAACGGCTTAACACGCTGTACCGCCTCCTCACAGATGACAACCCCTTTGTCCTTGTGGCGTCGTGTGAATCACTGCTCCGGAGGGTCATCCCTAAAAGCACCCTCGGATCTTTAGCAGAATTAATCATCAATGGAGAGGATGTTGAACAGGACCGTTTAATCCGCCGTCTGGCTGATTTGGGCTATGAACATATTTCTCTGGTTCATGCAATAGGAGATTTTTCAGTTCGGGGCGGAATTGTTGATATCTTCCCGCCAGGTTACGAGGCTCCTGTGAGGCTTGACTTTTTCGGTGACACTATTGAATCGCTCAGAACTTTTGACCCCATCTCACAGCGGTCAATTCAAGAGATAGATGAAGCAGTAATTCTGCCTGCAAGTAACATTCTGTTTCCTCGGGTTGAATCTGAAAACTTTGCCAGAATTCAATACCATTTTCAAAATGAAGCAAAAAGACTCAACTGGCCTTTTGATGCAGTTGATGCCCTGCTGGATAAAATCAGCAGTGGCCGAAGATTTCCAGGCATTGAATTTTTCCTGCCTCTCTTTTACAACGATAAGCAGAGCATCCCATGTCCTTTGCAGTATCTCGCTGCAAACACAGTTGTTGTTTTCTCGGATGCAATTGAAATCAACCGCTCAATTGAGCTGGCCTGGGAACGGATCGAGGCAAATTATAATGAGTCGGTCTCCTCCCATACCCCTGCACTGCCACCGGACACAGTTTTTATTCCACCTGCTGAGTTTTCTGAAAAAATTGGCGCTTTTACCCAGGTACAGATTCATGATTTTCTTGGAAAAAATGAAAGCACTGCAAAAAACATCCATTTTTCCTCCCAAAACCACCTGCTGCTTAAACAGAAAGTTGACCTGCAAAGAAAACAACAGGGAATTCTTCTGCCTTTGGCCAATATGCTCAAAGAATGGCTCGCAAGGGATGAACAGGTTGCCATGGCCTGTCGCTCCCCGCGTCATGCCCTCCATCTTAAAGAGTTACTAAACCATTATCATATTCCAATTCAAACCCAGAGCATTCCCCTGGAACCTGCCTCTCTTAAAGAGACCGAAGACTCTTCAGCAGTACTGTTACTGGACCAGCCTTTATCAGCCGGTTTTGATCTTCGCCTGGATTCTGACCTGCAAATACATGTTTTGTCCGAAAGTGAGCTCTTTGGGGAACGTCGCCTCGGACCCAGAAAAAAAAGAAGACCCGCCCAGGAAGAACTCCTCCGCTTTGATGAACTCAACCAGGGCGACATTGTTGTACACAGAGAACACGGCTTGGGCGCCTATCAGGGGTTGGTCACCTTAACACTGAAGGATATTACCAATGATTTCCTTGAGATTCACTACCAGGGAGAAGACAAACTTTATGTGCCGGTGGACCGCTTAAATTCGATCAGCAAATACAAAGGGATCTCCGACAAAAAGCCGAAGCTGGACAAACTCGGCTCCAAAACATGGCTACAGACGAAAAAGAAAATCAAAGAATCAGTCTGGCAGGTCGCCCAGGATCTTTTAAAACTCTACGCCAAAAGAGAGCTGCAGAAGGGATGTGCACTCTCGCAGCCGGGTGAACTCTTTCATGAACTGGAAGAGTCATTCTCGTATGAAGAAACATCAGGCCAGCAGAAAGCTATAAACCAGGTCCTTGATGACCTTACATCTGATCAGATAATGGACAGGCTTATCTGCGGCGATGTGGGGTATGGCAAGACAGAGGTTGCGGTACGCGCCGCTTTTAAGGCCATTGAGGACGGCTTTCAGGTTGCCATGCTGGTGCCGACCACTGTTTTGGCTGAACAGCATGCAAAGACTTTCCAGGAACGGTTTGCGGGTTTCCCGGTGCACATTGAAAGCATTAACCGGTTCCGGTCGCAGGCAGAGCAGAAAAAAATCCTCAACAACCTGAAGGCCGGCAAAATAGATATGCTTATCGGCACCCACCGGCTTCTTTCAAAAGATGTTCAGTTTAAAAAACTTGGTCTTCTCATTGTCGATGAAGAGCACCGGTTCGGCGTCAGCCATAAGGAAAAGATCAAACGGTTCAAGGCTGAAGTCAACATTCTCACCCTCAGTGCCACTCCGATCCCCAGAACATTACAGCTATCTCTCTTAGGCATCAGAGACCTCTCTGTGATAAACACGCCCCCAGAACAGAGGCGCCCTGTCAAAACCTTTGTTGCCAGATTTGACGAACTGGTCATTAAGGAGGCAATAACCCGTGAGTTGCAGCGGGGCGGCCAGACCTTCCTGGTGCATAACAGGGTACGGTCTATCGAGGAGATGGCACGCAAGGTAGAAAAACTGGCGCCCCAGGCAAGAATTGCGACGGCCCACGGGCAAATGGCAGCCAAGCAACTTGAGAAAATCATGGTTCGTTTTGTCAACAGGGAAATAGATGTCCTGGTCTGCACAACAATTATCGAGTCCGGTCTGGATATTTCAAGCGCCAACACCATTGTCATCACCCGGGCTGACAGGCTGGGACTCGCTGAAATACATCAACTGCGCGGCCGGGTAGGCAGGAGCAGCGAGCAGTCCTATGCTTATCTGCTGGTCCCAAGCCTTGACGGACTTGCAAAAGAGGCGAAAGAGCGCTTACGCGCCCTCCTGGACCATTCCGAATTGGGTGGAGGTTTCAAGCTTGCCATGAGTGATCTGCAGATACGCGGGGGCGGCAATATTCTCGGTGTATCCCAAAGCGGTCATATTGCAGCCGTTGGCTATGACCTGTACCTGGAGCTCCTGCAAAATACCGTCTCTGACCTAAAGCGGCAGGCTGACAAAAAAGAGGTCATTGAAACAGTTGACCCTGAAATTAACCTGCAAATTTCAGCCTATATTCCTGAAAAATACATTGCAGATACACCACAGCGTTATATCGCATACCGCAAAATAGCCGGACTGGCAGATGCTGAACAATTGACAGACCTGAAAGATGAATTGCAGGACAGGTACGGCACCATGACCGAAGAAACGCAAAACCTTTTTGATATGATGTCCCTGAAAATAAAAATGAGAGATATCATGATCACCAAGCTTGAGCAGGGCAAGGATATGCTCGTTTTTTCCTTTCACGAAAAAACACCGATTGGGCCGGAAAAAATTCTTTCCCTTATTGAAAAATCTAAAAACAACATCCGTTTTTCGCCCGATGCCAGACTCATGGCCCCCCTCTCAAACACAATACTCCACTCTCCCCAGGCTATTCTCCATGCTGCAGGTGAAATTATAGTCTCACTGCAAACAGAGACCGCCTGATTTGCATAATAATCAGCGAGTTATCCTCCAGGCATAAACAATATTTTTTACATTCCCGGCTCCCCGGCATACAAAAACAGGTTAAAAAACGAGTTAATTCAAGAAATTAGATTTGACAATTAGGCATAATACTAGTTAAAAACTGTGAGGTTGGTTTTTAATATTTTAAATGAGGATGTTGTTGCGTAATAACTTTATTATGACAGGTAAAAATTGAGCTTCAAGGAGGATGGGAATGAAAAGAGTATTAACATGTTTGGGGGGAATGCTTCTTTCAGGTTGTTTAATTTCAGCAGCATATGGAGGGGCTATTGAAAACAAGACGAACTGGAGTGCTGAATATATCAGAACCTTGAACCGGAATGCGGCAACGGATTATGCCGATATTGCCGCCTATAATCCGGCAGGAACTGTAAAGCTTCAGGATGGTTTCACCATCAACGGTTCTGCACAGTATCTGGGAAAAGAGTACAAAAACAATATTAACGGCACCAGCTTTGACTCCGACGAGCCTTCTGTTGTTCCAGGAGTTTTTGGCGTCTATAACAGAGACAAATGGTCCGTCTTCGGTTCAGTGACCGTAGTGGGCGGTGGAGGCAAGGTTGACTTCAGCCAGGGCAACTGGACAACTGCACAAGCCACATTTTATCTTTCAAATTTTTACGCACCAGGTTCTCAACCCAGCGCACAACTAACAGGTGAAAGCTTTTATCTGGGCTATACCCTGGGTGGAGCTTATGAGGTCAATGATATCTTTTCCTTTTCCGTGGGACTGAGATACGTGGATGCCCATACAGAGGCAAGCGGCTCAGTAAACTATACGGGACTTCCATCGCCTGCCCTTATCAGTTACGAGCAGGACGGCGATGGATGGGGAGGCATTTTCGGGATCAATATCGCACCTAATGACAAATTCAATATCGGTATGCGCTTTGAAACAAATACAAACATAGATAAAGATACAACTGTCATTCAAGATACAACTGAAGGATTTCCTGCACTTCCTGCAAGCCTGTTGGCTGCACTGGGCGTTGTAGATGGCGCAGCGTCACCACGAGACCTGCCGGGCCTGGTCGCACTTGGTGTTTCCTACTGGATAACGCCCCAACTACGGATTGAGACAAATTACACCCAGTACTTAAATACAAATGCTGACTGGGGAGGAGCAGAAGATCTTGTTAACGACGGTTATGATTTGGGCGTCACTCTTGAATACCACTTTAATGATTCCTTGCTTGCCAGCATCGGCTACCTCCGTACCGTTCTGGGCGTGGACGCGGATGAAATGCTGCCGGAAAACCCGGAACTGGATGCCAATACAATAGGTGCGGGAATTGCCTACGCATT
>JBDLJI010000165.1:0-5108 GCA_039714455.1 Thermodesulfobacteriota bacterium | reverse complement strand
TGAAACAGTAAGTGTTGTCATGGTGTTACCTCCTTGTTAAAACGTACGACATTTCGTACTAAAAAGCAATGGTTTTTTTTGATGCACTGGACTGTTAACAATTTATTAGACGTCGTATTTGCAGTTTTATGCCATATAGAGGTTATAAAGCTGCAAAAATGAAGTTTTTCCCAGTGCTGCTTTATCCTGCATATCCGGATATTGCTGCAGGAATGCAGTTATATCCAACTCAGCCCAGTTTTTCTATCCCGATAAAAAAAGGCGAAGAACCTATGCCGTTTTATATAGCTAAATCACTTATATACAATTAAGCACCTGTTTCCAAATATTTTTTCTACTTTCCACAGTGATCTCAATATTTGACATTTATCTTAAAAAATAATGAATAAATAAACCTGCACTATGTGCTGATTTAATAAATGTCATCAATTTATAAAAAGTATTATTATGGAGTAAATAATACTTATAAAAAAAAGCTTCTGAAGGAGTGATTGGCAATGAGCAAAGAAATTAATTTTACCTGCAGTAAATGCAGCGCAGCCTGGCGCAAAAGCGGCAGCACCAACTGCTGGAGTTCTGATCCTGACAACCCGCCTGCCAAACCTGGAAACTGCCCGACCAGGGACCACTCAGATATCATCAAGGAATCCTTTGAACTCTACAAGGGTGATGCTGAAGATGCCAAGATGGCAAGTGTTGCTTCCAAGGTCGAAGGTCTCTGCTACCAGCCCATACCAGGCAGCGATGCAATTAATGCCCGTTGGACAAGAGTGGAGGACACCATAGCCTTTGCCAAGCTCATGGGATACAAAAAGATCGGCATGGCAACCTGTATAGGGTTGCTGGACGAAACAAACAGGCTGGCAGCTATTCTGCTGGCCCAGGGATTTAAACCCGTAAGCGTGTGCTGCAAATCAGGGAGTATAGACAAGCTGGAACTGGGACTTGCAGAGACAGAAAAGGTGCGCCCAAACACCTTTGAACCAGCGTGTAATCCGGTAGCCCAAGCCAGGCTACTTAACCGTGCAGAGACTGATTTAAATATCATTGTAGGACTCTGCGTTGGACATGATATCCTGTTTACCAAGTATTCCGATGCTCCGGTTACGACGCTTGTGGTTAAGGACCGTGTCGCCGGACATAACCCGGTGTCTGTTTTATACGGTCAGAATTTTTATTACAAGCGTCTGCAGAAACAGCCTGTCCTGCCTGATCAGCATAATTCCAGTGAATGAGTGTCATCCGGCGACCCCATGGCTGAAAAGCAGAACACCTTATCCATAGAGGCTCTTCGCATTAAGGCAGAGCTGGAACAGTACTTTATCCAGTCCTCTATTGAATGCCCTTACGGCATGCCATATACGGCTGTTTATAACCAGGCTCTTTTTGACACAATGCCTGACTTTCTGATGGGAGCATATCTTGCCTCGGGTTATCGGAGAAACGGGAATGTCTTATATAATATGCACTGTGAAGAATGTCAGGCATGTGTACCTATCCGTATTGCCCCACAAGAATTCAAGGCGAACAGAAACCAGAAAAGAACCTGGAATAAAAACCGGGATATTACTGTTGAGATAACTCCACTTACATGCAGCCGGGAAAATCTTGCCCTCCTGGAAAAATTCCTTGCTGCCAGATATCCGGGACGTGACAGTTCTGCTCTTGATTATTATAACGGTTTTTTTCTGAACCACATAACCAACACGGTTGAGATCAGCTACAGAATCGGATCCAGACTGGTTGGTGTAGCAATCGTTGATTTGAGTACAACCTGGCTTAATATTGTGTTTTTTTATTTTGATCCTGCAGAGGGCAAAAGAAGTCCTGGAACCTATAACATATTGTATCTTATTGACTTTTGTATGCAAAAAGGAATAGAGTTCGTTTATCTGGGGTACTGGATCGAAGATGTTAGACAGATGGACTACAAGGCAAACTTCAAACCTCATCACATTCTACGGAGTGGTACCTGGAGGTTAATAAACTGCTGAGTCTTAAAAAACTCACCTGAAATAACATCGGACAGATAATGATATTTATTATGCTTTACCCCTGACCTGAATATACCCCCCTCACTACTTGATTATGAAAGATCGTCTGCTAATGATCCGGCAGCCCTTCCAATCTGATCTACTTATCGGCAACTGAACTGCCGGGAATAAAAGATCTCAATCTACTGCGAAAAGCAGCCAGCTTAGCCTTGCTTTCATCGATGGAAACATAAAGGACAGGCACCACCACCAGGGTCAGAAAGGTGGCGACCATCAGGCCGAATATGACCACAATAGCCATGGATCTCCACCACTGGCTTGATTCGCTTACCCACGAGATAGACAGGTTGTGAAAATCGTATGAGACCCCGGTCACCATAGGCAGCAGGCCCAGGATGGTTGTGACGGCTGTCAAAAGTACCGGCCGCAGCCTTGTTGCCCCGGCAGCCATAACTGCATCGCGTAATTCAAAACCACGTTTCCGGAGCTTGTTTATATAATCAACCAGTACAATACCGTTATTGACCACAACTCCTGCAAGAGAAATAACGCCCACACCCGTCATAATTATACCAAATGGTGAATTAATAACGGTCAATCCCAGGAATGCGCCCCCCAGGGAAAGAATAACTGCCGTCATAATAATGAAAGGCTGGGCCACAGAGTTAAACTGGGTCACCAAGATCAGGAATATCAGGAAAAGAGCAATGGCAAAGGCCTTTGAAAGAAACTCCTCAGACTCCTTCTGGAATTCAAACTCACCTGTAAAGGTAATACGATACCCCGGAGGCATGGGAAAACTCTTCAACAGTTCTTCTGCCTGGGCCCTGGCTACCGGACCGGGGATTTTATTCTCATCAACATTGGCCTTTACGGTCACGACACGTTCATGATTAATGCGGACTATATCCCCAAGTCCTCCTGCAAACTCAATACGCGCCAGGGTCGTCAATGGCACCAGTTTCCCTGATGGAGTCGGCAGCATAAGTTCTCGAAGAACATCCGTTACTCTGCGGTTTGTATCTGAAAGCTGAACAGTGATATCGTAATCCTCATCCCCTTCCCGGTAAGTGGAAACCTCAAGGCCGTTATAGGCGGTTTTCAGCGCTGTGCCGATATTTGCTGTAGTAAGACCGAAAAGGGCGGCTTTCTGGCGGTCAAGCCTTACCCGAACCGTGGGGGTGCCTTCCACATAGTCATCCCTTATGTCAACAACAAAAGGAATATTTGCAATCATCGCCCGAATGGTTTTGGCAATACGTCCTAAAATTTGAAAATCATCACCGGCAATTTCAATATTAATCGGTGCCCCGGTTGGCGGCCCCTCTGCCTGTTCAGCTACCGTAATCTTGGCACCCGGGATATTTTTCACCCGCTCACGTATCTTTTCCATGGATTCGGAACTGGCCCTGACCCTGTCTTCAAGATCAATAAACTGAATACCGACATGGTTCGGGGCATTCGGGTCAAACATCATGCCGGGCCCTGATGTTACTACTGACTTGGCATAGATGTATTCAATATTAGCAATATCACTCGGGCCGAAAAACTTTTTACCGTCTTTTTTCTCATGTTCCTTGGGTTCGTACGAGGCCATATACCGGTCTACTGTCGATCCGGCATCCTGTGGAGTATCATACCCGTTCACGGTACTTTCAACCTGACGCACAACGGAATCTACGTAATCCAAGTCTGCCCCTTCAGGAGTATCCAGATTTACATACATTGCCTTTGGTTCAATATTGGGAAAAAATTCCACAGGCTTCTCCAGACCGACACTGAGGAGCCATATCTGAATAAGAAGCACGAGAAAACAGAAAGCAATTAAAGTTACAGCTATTTTATGGTTAAAGGCCTGTTGCAGTGACCTTGAATACAGGGTGAGTACAGGTCCACTTATTGAAACAGGACTTTCTCCAGCCTGAGCGATTTCTTCTGCACTTGGAGTTTGGTTTTTCTCTGCTTCAGATACTTTTCCGCTTCCAGGTTTAACCTTCATGAAAATTGCGGCCAGGGCCGGGTTGATAATCATTGCAACAAACAGACTGGAAGAAAGGGTGATAATCAGGGTCAAGGGGAGATAACTCATAAATTCTCCCATGATCCCAGGCCAGAAGAGCATTGGGGAAAATGCAGCCAGAGTTGTCAAGGTGGAGCCGATGACAGCATAAGCCACTTCGGAAGTAGCCTTTTGGGCGGCCTCCAAGCGCGGCACACCCTGCTCAATATAGCGATAGATGTTTTCAACGATAACAATGGCATTGTCCACCAGCATACCAAGTGCCAAAGTAAGACTGAAAAGAACTACCATATTCAAGGTAATATCCAGTATATACAGAACGGTAAATGAAAGAAGCATGGAAAAAGGAATGGCAAGGCTGACCAGGAGAGCATTCCTGATACCCATGGCAAAAAGAATGACGAACACGACGAGAACCAGGCCCGAGAGAATGTTGTTCTCAAGATCTGCCACCATGTTTCGAATATCCTTGGCCTTGTCCATAAGTTTGGTAATCTCAGTACCCTTTGGCCAGGTTGGCTGCACACGTTCCAGTAGTTCATCAACACCATCGGTGATAGCAATGATGTTCTCACCGGCACGCTTTTTGACCATGATGTTGACAGCTTCCCTGCCATTCAGCCTGGATCGGCTGGTCTCATCCTTGAAACCGTCAACTACACGGGCCACATCCTTCAGATAGACCGGCTGTCCCCGGTGGGTCCCAACAATCAGATGATATATTTCATCAGGTCCTTCAAACTCACCGGGAACGCGAAGCTGAAAGCGTCCATCACCCAGACGGATAACACCGCCGGATGTATTTCTATTCTCCTGGGTAACGGCATCCTGCAGAGCAAATATCGGAATATTGTAATAGGCAAGTTTTTCCGGAAAGACCTCAACCCGTATCTCCCGTTCGATCCCTCCTGTTACTTCGGCTTCAAGAACTCCCTGGATAGCCTCAATTTCATCCTTGAGATCGTCGGCAATTTCTTTCAGGCAGACAATACCGCAGGTACCTGACAGAGAAAATACAACAATGGGGAGTTCGGAAAAATTATCCTCGAAAACAGAAGGGTCTTCCTCCCGATCGGCGGGCAGTTCATTTTTTG
>JBDLJI010000164.1:0-5135 GCA_039714455.1 Thermodesulfobacteriota bacterium | reverse complement strand
GATATTTTTCGTCACGGATAAAGGATTGTTGACTGGTGCGCAACAAGCAGTTCCGGAATATCAACAGGCTCAAATGCCAGGAATGAAAACATTTTTTTCTCAAGGTCCTGGCAAAGGGTGTAATTGCTTTTGATTGCCTGGCATCGAACTATATTATTCAAGCCGTATCGTTCAAGAATATAGGCGAGTCGCTCTGCAAGGCTGACCACCTGGTCATGGTTCACCCTTTTATCTGCGTAGTAGACGATTTCTTTTTCAGCAAAATTATTTTCAGGGGAGTAGTTTGTCAGAATCACATGCTCTCCAACAATGTCTGCAATGGGGTCGAGGTTATGGGCCAGGCAAATTTCAACCCCTTTGGCAGCGTGGTCATCATCATTGTCAAGACAGGCTGTTTTACCGATGTCATGCAATAGGGCACCTGCAATTATCCTATCCATGGATAATTTATGTCCGGCAGCAATCAGGCCGCTTGTAATGATCTCCGCCACCCTGGCCACCACAATGGAATGGTGTTTGATATTGAGCAGCATTTGATACTGCTCCATGAGATCAAAACATTCTTTTACACCTGGAACTTTATGGCCCAATGAATTCATGAATGTTTAGCCCTGGTTTCTCACAAGTCGAGACGCCGGATAGACAAAGTGTAAGGAGGTTAGCTGTTCTTTCCGCTCAGTTCATGCACTGCATCAATAAAGATTTTTGCCTGGGCTGGCGGAGTAAACTGGTGGATACCGTGTCCAAGGTTGCAGATATGGCCGCGGGCATTGCCAGCTCCGGCAAGAAGTTTTGCCACCCGCTCCCGGAGTTGCTTTTCAGGCAACAGCAGGGCAGAGGGATCAAGGTTCCCCTGCACAGAGATATCAGGCCCAATTTGTTCAACCGCCTTGGCAATATCAACCCTCCAGTCAAGGCCAAGGACATCCGCACCGGATGTTTTGGAGAGATCCAGCAATGTAGCTCCATTATTGGCAAAATAGATAATTGGAACATCGGTTGTTTCTTTTAGATCCGCAATGATGCGTTTGACGTAGGGGAGAGCGTAGCGTTCAAAGTCACCCGGAGCCAGGACACCGGCCCAGGAATCAAAAATTTGCAGGGCCTGGGCACCGGCAGCAGCCTGGGCTTTGAGGTAAACGCTTGTGCATTCAGTTATTTTATCCATAAGGGAGGAGTAAAGCTCCGGATCTGCAAACATCATTTTCTTGGTTTCAAAAAAGAACTTGGAGGATCCCCCTTCGATCAGATAGGTTGCAAGGGTAAACGGGGCACCGGCAAAACCGATAAGCGGCACCTTTTCAGCAAGCTCCCGCCGTAGAATACGTATGGTATCCATAACAAAATTGAGATGCTCGTCAGGGTCAGGTATGATTAACCGGTCAACAGCCTGCTGGTCCCGGACAGGAGCAGGGAAGACAGGACCGATTTTTTCATGAAATTCAAGGGTCAGGCCCATGGCTTCAAGAGGGATCAGGATATCAGAAAATAAAATAGCAGCATCCACCCCCAGTATGTCCACCGGCTGGATTGTAACTTCTGCGGCCAACTCAGGTGTTTTACAGAGTTCAAGGAATGTGAGTTTACTTCTGACTGCTTGGTATTCAGGCAAATAGCGGCCAGCCTGACGCATCATCCATACCGGTGTGTAATCTACCTTTTCGCCTCTGCAGGCCTTGAGAAATGTATCGTTCATTGCAAAAAGTTCCTTTTTGAATTTTGAATTCTTAATTTTCAATTATTATTTCCTGGGGGAATAGTTGCAGAAGGGTTCTTCAGCGAGGTAATCCCCGGTCATGGAATAGGAACGGGCCCGGCATCCGCCGCAGACATTAACATATTCACAGCGGCCGCAACTTCCCTTATAGCTTTTGAAATCTCTTAAACTTTTGAATAGTTCCGAATTTTCCCAGATGTCCTTGAACGACTGATTGCGGACATTGCCTGCAGATTTCGGGAAATAACTGCAGGGCAGCACCTCTCCGTCAACATCGATGAGACATATCAGCTGGCCGGCCAGGCATCCCTTGGAGCCGCCTGTTGAGAATTTAAGGGAACGACGTTTGAATTTTTCCTTATCATTTTTGGAGCGCTGTAAAACAATACGGTAATAGTGAGGCGCACAGGTAGGCCGGACGAGCATATCGTCCTCATCTTTTTCCATATCGTAATGCCAGTTAAGGAGTTCTTCATAATCCTCCGGAGAAATGAGTTCCGCAAGGATGTCCTCCCCGCGGCCCGTTGGTACGATCATGAACATATACCAGGCCGTGGCACCAAGCTCCTTGGCAAGCTTATATATTTTGGGAACTTCATCCTGGTTCCTTTTTGTAAAGGAAGAGTTGATCAGAAATTCAATATTATGTTTTTTGAAAAGACCTGCAGCCCTGATTGTTCCTTCAAAAGCACCCTTCTGGTTGCGAAAATCGTCGTGCACCTCTGCAGAGGCCCCGTCAAGACTTAAGGATACCATCCTGATGCCGGACTCCTTAATTTTCAGGCAGGTCTCTTCAGTTACAAGGGTACCGTTGGTAGCCAGGCACATCCGTAAATCTTTTTCGGTGCCGTAGGCGGCTATATCAAAAACATCTTTTCTTAAAAGAGGCTCGCCTCCTGAAAGGACCACTACCGGCTTGGCATACGAGCTGATATCATCAAGCACTCTTTTGGCTTCCTCCAAAGAGGAATCAGGATGATCCTTGATTTCCATTTGCGAGGAAGAGCGGCAGTGCACACAATGCAAATTACAGCGCCTGGTTATTTCCCAGGCAATCCATTTTACGTCAAATTCCACCGTGGTCTCCTAATAGGTAAGGGATAGTACAAGATTAAAAAACGAATTAAAAATATTCGTTTAAATTTTAGCTACTATATGGCCGATGGGATGGCAGGTCAATGTTTTATGATTAAGAAATATATGTTACTTTATTATGCTTCCGACAACCCGTGCTATATAGTAACTCCGCAAATATGCCTGTCAGTTTACCGGGCAATGAAAAGAGATAATGATTAAATTTTATTATAAGCCAGAGGTAAGTTAATACTAAAGTAAAGCCGGATGAATAAAGGAGCATGAAATCTGTATGCGTTCGTAAAAAAAATTAAACAGGCCTAGCGTCACGGTTCAATCTTAACGAGTAGCAAGGAAATACGTGTCCGTCTCGTGTTTTTTACGAGACCGACAAACCTGTATGGAGAAATATAGTTGCATTCAGAAACGCTATATGGGAAACAGTATGTATAATTATAGAGTGAATTCAGTTGTGTCACTATGGTTGTTTAAGCTTTTCTAAAGCAGCTTATTGAAAACAAGAGAGAAGGAGGGGAAATTATGGATATTAAAAAGGTTCTCGTGCCGGTTGATTTTTCTGAAAATTCTAAAAAAATCCTTGAAGCTGCCGGATATTTTTCTGGAAAATGTCAGGCCAAACTCCATGTCGTGTTTGTTGTCCAGAGTTTTGATGATTACTCAGGGTTTTTTGTGCCACATATGCCGGTCGCCAAATTTGAAGAAGAGATGGTACAGGCTGCAGAAGAAAAAATGAAAAGTTTTCTAGTCGGCCAGGAAAATATTGAGGCAAAAGTCCTTGTTGGAGATGTGGCTGAGGAAATTATCCGTCATACGGAAGAAAGTGGCATGGATTTGATTGTCATGGGCACCCACGGTTATAAGGGTATTGAAAAAGTCATGTTCGGCAGTGTGGCGGAAAAGGTTGTCAGGTCTTCCCCCTGCCCGGTCTTAACAATTAATCCGTATAAAAACTTATAGGGGGCAAAAACTCAAGGATGCAGTATTGCCAGTATACTGGTGGTATACCCCTGCTCATTGACGGAAGAAGTTGATTCGAGGTGAAAGAGTTTTTGCAGTAAGGTGCATGACGGGATGCCTGGAAAACAATAGAAATCGAGTTGTTGATACCCTGTTGCAGGGCTGGAAAATTCGGTTTTTACTGTTTCCTCCCAAGCTGCAATATGCTCTGCATCTATGCTGATATCCTCCCGCCTGTCGGAAGATGAATCATGTGAAACGGCTGTCTTCCTGAGAAAATTTTCAAAATATTTCAGGTCTTCTTTGGCTGCCAGGCGTAGTTTAATTCTACTTGCAATATATTGTTCCTTAGCTGATTCACTGGAGCCAAGGCCTGGAAACCTTGGAATGGAGAGGGAGAAAAGTTTTTGCGGAGTTTTGCGCCAGGTATTTTCGTATCTGTCAAGGAGGATGCTTCCGCTGTCAGGATTTGTAGTAACAATGACACTAGGACGATTTGGGGAAGAGTCTGCCAGGAAGAGTTCAGCCCATGCTTTGATCCTCAAGGGGACTAACATGGCAGATCCACCGGCGGAATAGTCTTCAGGATATTCAATTTTGCCCTTCAGATGTAAGGGCTTTTCCAGAGCAGAGAATTGTGCAGGATCACCAGGTTCCGTTCCGTTTGATCCATCAAGGGAGGCGAAAATTTTTTGCTCATCAGAAGAAACCCGGGCCAGGCCTTGCCTGACTTCGCTTTCTCTTCTGGCGAGCATTTCGGCCAGCTTCAGAATGAGTCTGGCCTGCCAGAGACGCTCTTTGAGCTGGATATGGGCTTTTTTGCCATTATCCTCTTGCAGGGCGGAAAGAATACTGCCGCTTGAGGCCTCATCCTGGTCCCTGATCTGCCCTGTTGCTATTGGAGACTTTGCAGAGGAGAAAAGACGGGCAAGATCATCGGATCTGCTGTTTTCCATTTCGCGTAAGAGGCGATTAAAACGGCTAAGTTCTTCGTGAAGTGGAGCCGGCACATATCCGGCGCATAGATTTTTGAATAAATTCTGGTCAATGAGGTCTTCAGCATCTGATTCTGTAGGCAGATAATAGGATAATGAGTTGAAGAAAATCAGAAGCTTCCCAATATCATGAATCGAAGGTTCTGTTTCAGGAAAAATAAGTGCTGATGATAGCGGTTCCATATGCATGCAATTAAAAAAAATATTTCATTAGTAGCAGTAATTATTACCTATCTGTTTTTTAACTTCAGGTATTCACCGGAAAGCTTTGTTGATTCTATCAAGTCCACCCTGGTCCAACTCCTGTTAACATCTCCGTTTGTAGTGGGTTTGACCATCCTGGTCGTATCCTTTATGCAGAGATCCACCGG
>JBDLJI010000163.1:0-5141 GCA_039714455.1 Thermodesulfobacteriota bacterium | reverse complement strand
CGGCACCCCTCAGGTGCACACGGTTGGATATATTTCCGAAGATGCTGTTGTCTACTTTGTCACAGACAGGAAGAGCCGTAAGGCTGTAAATATTTTCAAGAACCCTGCGGTGGCCTATGCGGTTGATGAAAACTACAAGGATATGGTGGAGTTTTGAACCATGAATATTATTGAATCATACAGCTTCGGTCGCATGGTAATCGACGGCACCAGCTACACCAAAGATGTTATCATTTATCCTGATGGTTCCATTCTAACCCCCTGGTGGCGCAACCGGGGCCACGTCCTCGAATCAGTTGATCTTGAGGACTTGATAGCAACAGCACCGGAAATTATCATCTGCGGCACAGGAGCCATGGGCTTTATGCGTCCCTCTGCTGTATTAGAAAAATATCTCGGGATCCGCAATATCGATTTCATTGCCCAAAAAAGCTCCAAGGCCGTCGAAACTTACAACCAACTGACAGGCAACAAAAAGGTGGGCGCTTGTTTCCATTTAACCTGCTGACCTTACTCTCCATATAATACTGTTTCAGGATAAATCCCTTTCCATACCATCCAGTAAGTTGCCATATGATCTATTGTTTTACCTGTTTCATCCTGCACAGTAACCGTATCTGTTTCTTTATCATATACGAGGCTTATTGAACGGCCATTTATTTCATCTGTAATTTCCTCTTTGTCCCTCAACATTTCCAGGCGATACGCATTTGCCTTTCCTTCCAGTTCCACACCGATAACAAGTTCTTTTTCCTTGGCCCCGGGTCCGGGTTTCAAAAAGGAGAACAATCCTTTTCTGCTCTGATAGTAATCTGCATACGGATCCTTTGAATAATCCCTCACATGGCCTGTCTTGAGTGAAAGAACCTTTGTCTGTGGATAACGTTTCCGCCATTTTTCCCAGGATGTGACAGTAGAGGGGAGCCGTTTCAATTTTGCTCCGGTCATGGGGCCGGTCACTGCCCTCCGTTTCACTTGCAGCCAGAGGGATTCAGTCTGGTGATCATACATTAAAAGGTTACTTTTATAGAGGAGCCCGCTGATCCCGAAGGTCAACTCCCTGTCATCTATTTCCCGGACGAAGACCGCGCCCGCGTAGGCAAGGGGTCACCAACTCACCAGTATGGGCAGATCTCCTATTCTATCATTAACCAGTTCATGCCAGGACATGATCCGCAGAGGATAAGCTCTTGCCTCACCATTGACAATCACTCCGATGACCTGGTCATCTTTTCTTAAAAAAGAGGCTTTTGGGGCTGAGATATAATTAGGACTCATCAGTGCCGGAATGCCATCTTTCGGCGGTCCACCGGACATGATCTCATCAACGGGGATTGCATATTTGTCAAAATCCCAGGTGCTTTGAAACGAATGCCCTTGGGGTGCAAACACCGGAGTGGCAATTAAAAAAGCGAGCAGGAATGCTAATAGAAATCGCATAGGAAACCTCTAATGCTTATTGTTAATATTATATGGTAAAAAATAAGCATTCTCACTCACTGGGTCCAGTTGGTATCTGCTCATGCATATTGCATTGTATTGACAGAGGTTTTGCAGACCATTAAGATAAATTGAAATCTTCACTGAACCTATCTGCCCGGTTTATCACAAAAATAGGAGCACCAAACATGCAAACAACCAACTCCTTCGCCGACAATCAAAGTTACAGGCTTGGCACCACAATTACTGAGCACCTGTTGCTCTGCCAGGATGAATGCCCGGCGGCATCAGGGCATTTCACCCGCCTTTTGAGCGAACTCATAATAAGCGCCAAGCTCATCTCCAGGGAGGTGAACAAGGCGGGTCTGGTAGATATCCTGGGGGCGACCGGCGCTATCAATGTCCAGGGTGAAAAGGTCCTCAAGTTGGACGAGTTTGCCAACCAGGCACTTATCTGGAGGATGGAGCGCTCCGGCCTGCTCTGTGCCATGTCCTCGGAGGAGAATGCTGATGTCATCGAAGTGCCGGACAACATGCCCAAAGGCAGCTATGTGCTCTCTTTCGACCCCCTGGACGGTTCTTCCAATGTCGATGCCAATGCCAGTATAGGAACTATTTTCTCAATCCATCGAAAACTGGATAGAGAAAGTTGTGGCAGCCTGGATAACTTCCTGCGCTACGGGTACGAACAGGTGGCAGCAGGTTATTTTCTTTACGGTTCAAGCACCATGCTGGTGTATACTGCCGGCAAAGGCGTGCACGGATTTACCCTTGACCCCTCTGTAGGAGAATTTCTCCTCTCGCACCAGAATATCACCATGCCTGAACGGGGAAAGATCTACTCGGTCAACGAAGCCTATACCGAATATTGGGATGAACAAACCCGGGCTGTGGTCAAGTATTTCAAATCTTCCGGAAACGACCGGGGTAAACCATATACCGCCAGGTACATTGGTGCCATGGTGGCCGATTTTCATCGCAATCTCCTCTATGGCGGTATTTATATGTATCCGGCGGACAGTCAGGACCCACACAAGCCCCATGGTAAACTCAGGCTTCTGTGCGAGGCGGCCCCGCTTGCCTTTATAGCCGAACAGGCCGGCGGCGCGGCAACTGACGGTAAGCAGCGAATTCTTGACATCAAAGCAACAGAACTGCATGAACGGGTCCCGCTTTTTATCGGCTGCAAGGCTGATGTGGAAAAAGCCACAGCAATTCTGCAGGAGAAAAGTTAACCCCTAGCCCGGGTTTCTCACCAAGTTCGTCGCGAGAATCCGGAAAGGGTTGTGGATACAGGTAAGCGAACAAAGAGAGACTCCGAGGCGCGCGCCGAAAAACACCCACAGGCATACTGTCAGTATGTTGAGGATGTTTTTCAAGCGTAGGTAAGCGACCGAAGGGAGACTCCGACGAAGTAGACACACTACTTGCCGGCTTCGTAGCAGATCGCTGGTGAGAAATGCGGGCTTGCAACCAAACTGCCGGGATAACAAAAAAATTGTATGCACTCTGCTTCTATGGTACATATATTTTTGTAATCAGTTGCTTTTTTCTCCATTCAACTATGGAGGGCTTCACATGCATAATCTCTTATGGCTGCAGGGAGCTAGTTGTGGTGGCGACACCATTTCCTTCCTGAATTCCGAGCAACCCTCCGCGCTTTCGTCCTTCGAAGTCTTGGACATCAACTTGCTCTGGCACCCCTTTCTGAGCAGAGCACAAGGTGATGATGTTTTGAATATCTTTGAAGATATTCTCTCCGGCAAAACCAAACTCGATATTCTTATTTTAGAGGGGGCAATTCCCAACGGTCCTGATAATTCCGGGAAATTCTTCATGTTTCATGGCAGGCCATTCCGTGACTGGCTGGCCGATTTCTGTAAACATGCAGAAATGGTAATGTCTGTTGGTACCTGTGCAGCCTTCGGTGGTGTTGTTACCGGCCATGAAAATATCAACGAAATGAGTGGGTTGCAGTTTCTCCATAACCGGAAGGGAGGTTTGCTTGGCAGTGAATTTATTTCTAAAAACGGACTGCCGGCAGTCAACGTACCTGGCTGCCCGTCACATCCTGACTGGATTGTTGAAACCATGACAGCACTCCTTAAAGGCTGGCTGGACATGGACGACCTTGATGAATTTCACCGGCCAAAGGTGTTTTTCAGTAAACTGGCCCATCATGGATGTCCCAGGAATGAATACTATGAATTTAAGGCGTCAGCAGTCGGTTATTCCCAGCAGGGGTGCTTGTTTGAATTTCTCGGCTGCAAGGGAACCCTGTGTGAGTCTGATTGCAATGAAAGGCTGTGGTTGGGCCGTACAGGAAGTTGCACCAGGGGGGGATTTCCCTGTATTGCCTGCACTTCACCACTTTTTCCTGACAAGCAGCGGCCATATTTCAGCACGAGAAAAATTGGGGATGTCCCTGTAACTCTTCCCCTGGATGTTCCCAAGGCCTGGTTCGTTGGAATCTCCGGCATGTCCAAACTGGCCTGCCCGGAGAGATTGAAAAAAAATGCAGTTTCTTTCAAATGGATCAGCTGAGTGTACTTTCAGTTGCTGTATTGAAAGTATAGAAAACATCCGAATGGAGATGCCATGGCTAAACTGATTGCAATTGACCCTTTCAACAGGCTCGAAGGGGATTTGCGAATTGAACTTGAAGTTGATGCCAATACGGTCATTTCTGCAAAGAGTTCAGGTATCATGTTTCGCGGTTTCGAACGGATAATGCCTGGCAGATCACCGATGGATGCACTGGTGATTACTCCCCGTATATGCGGCATCTGTAGTGGTTCTCACGGTGTAGCTGCTGCGAAGTGCCTGGCACAGGCACAGGGTGCGGAAATGCCTGAAAATGGCTTTCACATGAAAAACCTTATCCTGGGTATTGAGGTGGTCATGAGCCACCTGAGCCACTATTATCTCCTCTTCGCTCCCGACCTGACCAGTCCCCGCTATAAAAAACTAAGTGTCTATGAATCCGTGAATCAGCGCTTTACTGCCATGAGCGGCTCTTCAGTCGTACTTGCCTTAAAGGCCAGGCAAAGCGCCTTGGAGATTATGGGGCTGGTCGGAGGCAAGTGGCCGAACAGCCTGGCAATTCACCCTACCGGCACAACCTCAACCATGAATCTCAGCAGCCTGACGAGAACAATAGGCATCCTGAACGAATTCCGGGATTTCCTGGAAAAAAGATTCCTGGGCTGCGCCTTAAGCGAATGGCTTGATATCGACAGCTTTGATAAACTTTTAGAATGGCAGTCCAATCCCCAGCATGGTGAAAGCGACCTTGGGCTTTTCCTTGCAATGTGCCTTGAGGCTGGACTTGATAGAATAGGCAAAGGACCGAACAGGTATATGAGTTACGGCGCCTATGATCTCCCAGATGGATCCACCTGGCTGCCTGCAGGTTGTTTTGACGGGAGGACGCAACCATTTGACCAGTCACTCATCAAAGAACATATAGGTGCGTCCTTTTTCAGGGATGCTGTCGAAGCAAGACATCCACTGGATGGGGTTACTTCTCCGCTGGCTGATAAAACCGGGGCATACAGCTGGGCCAAGGCACCACGGTATGACGGCAAGACTGTTGAGGTCGGCCCCCTGGCAAGGATGATTATTGCCGGTGACCCCTTGTTAACAGATATGGTCCGCCAGATGGACTCTTCAGTCATGACACGCATGTTCGCCAGGCTCCG
>JBDLJI010000162.1:0-5186 GCA_039714455.1 Thermodesulfobacteriota bacterium | reverse complement strand
TATTTTGTCAAGATTCTTGAGGCCGCCAAAAAACAAGGGAAATATTGGGAGACCTTGGATGTCATGTATAAGTCGCAACCTCACTGGGCCAGTCACAGCAACCCGCAACCCCAGAAAATATGGCAATTTCTTCCTCAGGCAGGAGTCGATATTCAACAAATCAGAAGAGATATGAATGATCCTGCAATTGTAAAAATCATTGACCAGGACCTTGCCGATGCCAGAACGCTTAACGTTAGAAAAACACCGGGATACTTTGCCAATGGAAAACCTCTCCAAACCTTTGGCTCCAGGCAATTACTCGATCTGGTGCAGTCTGAAATCAGGGCAAATTACCCGAACCCAAACTAACTGGATAAGTCCCTTGTTGGCTGAAAGCAATCTGGTTGCTGAGCCTCATGAAATATTTTCACAATAAATAAGCAAAAAATAACTTATAAGGGTCTAATTAATTATCAATACCCGCATGGGTCGTTTCCAGGAGGTTAGAGGTCATTATGAAAAAAATAACATTCTTAATTTTGGCGTGCTGTCTCACTTTGTTCATTACAGCCTGTGGCGAGTCACCAGTTGCCACCGTTGGCAAACCAGCCCCGGACTTTGACACAGTCGACATGGAAGGGAAGGTCTGGTCCCTTTCCAAGCTGAAAGGACAAGTTGTATTTCTTAATTTCTGGGCAACCTGGTGTTCCCCATGCCGCGAAGAGATGCCCTCCATGCAAAGGCTTTATACAAAGCTGCCAAAAGATAAATTTAAAATGATCGCATTATTCAACAATGACAAACCTGCACTTGTGAAAAACTTTGTTGCAAAGCTGGGCCTCACCTTCCCGATTCTCAGTGACGAATATAATTTCGCTGGCACCAAATACGGACTCACTGGACTGCCGGAAACTTTTATTATTGATAAACAGGGTGTAATCCGGGAAAAATTCATCGGCCCAGCTGAATGGGATTCCCCTAAGCATGTTGAGATGCTGACGAAATACATTAACGAGTGATGACTAAGAGAAAAACAAGGGTGTTCTAAAACCCGGCATTATTTTTATCAACAAACCTCTTAGACCCATCTCCCTGGCAACTAAAATCCGTTCCGTCCTGGATAATACAAGGGAAGAAAAAAAATGATCCGTTTCCTTTTTACCGGAAAAATACCATAAGGAATCTGGTATTTTTCAAAACTATTCTTATACTTTTCACTATAACGAAAGAAAAACCGCTCTGTATAAAATCTATTCAGGAGGTGCATTATGCCTAAATATATTATTGAAGTGCCCCACGAAGAAGAATTGCTGGCATGCGCCCAGGTAGTTGAAAGCTTTCTGAATTACGGTTCCCATTTTGCAACGAAAGCTGACTGGGGCTGTACCGATGGGGTACACAAGGCTTGGATAACCATTGAAACAGAGACCAAGGAGGATGCACGCAATATCCTTCCTCCTGCGTACCGCTCCCAGGCCACTATTATTAAACTCAACAAATTCACCATGGAGGAAATCGACGGAATTCTTCAGCAACATGGTAAAAAATAGCTATTGGCTGGTGTAGACATGAAGAAGCAAAAATTTCTCAATATAATCCTTATTGCCCTGCTGACTTCCTTCTGCCTGATGGTGCAGAATACTTTTGCAGAGGATCAGCTGGTAAAGACCCCTGCAGATTATGAAGGTCCCTTTTACCCGGTAACCAGTCAGCAGGATATTGACAATGACCTGATACAGATTAAAGGGCAAACCGGAGTTGCCGCAGGCGATATCCTGAACCTGACCGGTAAGGTTATGAGCACCAGGGGCGAACCCCGTGCAGGTGTTATAATTGAGATCTGGCAGACCGACCCCCAGGGCAGATACAAACATCCCGGCGACTCCACTCCGGGGGAGAGAGACCCTCATTTCCAATACTGGGGTGCGGCAATAACAGATACTGACGGCACCTTCTTTTTCAGGACACTTATCCCGGGCGCCTACAATCCCCGGCCTGCCCATATCCACTACAAGGTGTTGCAGGATGGAAAAACAATGCTCACAAGCCAGATCTATTTCATTGGCACGGATGAAAGAAAGAAGATTCCCTCAATGACATCTCAAATCGAGCTGCAGACCATCGACTTGAAACCGACGGCAACAGGAGAATTTGAAGCTTTTTTCAGGATTGTTTTATAATCCATGGCATAACTTATGTCTGACACGAAAACCAACCAGTCTCTTGCCCAGGCCTTTGCCCGACTTTCAAAAGCTGCGGCCCGCAGAAAAATATACTCCCGCAAGGCGGCAAAAGAAGGCAGACCTGAGGCAGCTCGCTTCCTGCGGGCCATGTCCGCCTCAGAAGCTGTGCAGGCCCACCGCCTCTTCAACAGCCTGATCGGCAGAGTTGACACATCTGAGGCGTATCTGTCATCTATCTTTGAAGAAGAGGTGCAGACCATACTGGAGAACTACTCAGAACTTATTAACAATGCTGCTGCTGAAAGACCGGCTCTGGTCCATGCTCTCTCGCAGCTGCGGGCAGCGGAAACCAGGCTACGTTCCTTTTACTCCCAGGATAGCAAAGATGTTCATGTTGATAAAGATGCCGATTATTTTGTCTGCCGGTTCTGCGGGTATTTAGCTATTGACAGTCCCCCTGAAAAATGCCCGGTCTGTGGTGCTCCCATGGATGCTTTTCATGAGGTTAATTAAATAAACAACTCTTTGCCAATCCCTCTCAACTTCCTTCATTTCTTCCATATTATCAAATAGGTACAGAATACTGAAAACCTCTTGGCCAAAGATCTCCCCCTGGCTTTCCTGAGAATAATTCTTATATTTTATTATATACGGATACAAATAATTTTATTTGCATTTTAGTAACCTTTGCATATGCATAGGAGGTGACTGCTATGACAAACACAGACACATTTTTTAATAAAGGAAAAGCCAAGTTCGGCACCGGTCACCCCAAAGAATCCATTGAACTATTCACCAAGGCCGAGGAAGAGGGCTGCAATCCGGTTGCTGTTTATTTAAGCAGGGGCGCCGCTTATCTGAACATCGGTGAATTTGACAAGTCCATAGATGATTTCACCAGGGTGCTAAAAATTGATGCTGACAACGAAAGGGCATTCTTCTACCGTGGTATCACTCATCTTAGAAAAGGTGAGTATGTTGATGCAGTCGAGGATCTCAGCCGGTCCATTGATCTAAATCATGAGAGAGGCGCCGCATTCTTTGCCCGTGGATTGGCTTATGCTGAACTGGAATGCACAGATGAGGCCCTGCGTGACATGAAAACTGCAATTAACTTTTCCAATAAAGAAGTCGAGAGTTTTGCTAACATGCTTGGTGAGACCCGTACTCTTTTTGGTAAAAGTATGGCCCTGCTTGAAGGTGAACGCGGACCATGGTCCATTGTCATGAACGAAGATGAGGTGAACAAACTGAAAAAGTGGATCGAAAATTAACAATAAATTTTAAAAAACAATCGAGACAGCATATAAAGCTGTTCCGTTTTATATAAGAAAAGGGCTGCAGCCGTTATGGACGCAACCCTTTTTTATTGGAGAAGGTAAGAATTTAACTGCTTCTACCTGCCTAACCCGAGTGCTTCCCGTTTATCGCCAACAAGCTGATCAAAAAACTCTGCCGCCTGCAGAGGATCAGGCTCCACGTGGAATACTGCACCAACCAGCCCTTTGAGTCCACTCAATGCCAGGTTGGTGACAGTTGGGGATCCAAGTATATGCGGAGGGTGGCCAAGATGCGTATGGATGCCGCTAGCCACAGCATAAGTTGCGATGGCAGCAGCCTTTTCCGAATACCACTCAGGAGAGGATGCCCCTACCGGCAGATCGCTGATGTCTGTCCCCAGGGCGTCGGCGATAAGGGCGCACAGGTGTATGATGCGTGAGTTGTCAACACAACTTCCCATATGAATAACAGGCGGAATACCGAGGCTGCCGCAGACTTCCTTCAGCCCCGGCCCTGCCATTTCAATGGCCCCGGGTACCAGCAATCCTGCTTTGCCTGCAGCAGTGGTCACACAACCGGTGGCCAGGACAAGAATATCCTTGGCAATCAATGCTTTTGCCAGGCCGACGTTGGCTGAATCCTGCTTGATTTTAGGGTTATTGCAACCGACAATACCGACACAGCCTCTTATTTTGCCTGCTTTTACTGCATCAAGAAACGGCTCAAGGCTGCCACCCAGGGCACCAAGAATTGCCTCATTTGAAAAACCGGTCATTATCTCCACCGGTTCCACCGGGATATCCACCCTGTCGGGATTACGGCTTTTATACCCGTCAATGGCCAGCTCGACTATTTCTTTGGCCTGCTGCATGGCTGTTGCAGGCTTGAAATCAAAATGGATTGCACCGGTAAACTTTGCCTTGTTCGCCGTTGTTATGAACTTTGTGTGATAACAGGCAGCTGCCGTCACCAGGCTGGGCATGATACACTGATAATCGACAACAATGGCTTCAACCGCGCCTGTAACGATAGCTAGTTCCGTCATAAGGTGGTTTCCTGCCATGGGTACCCCCTGGCGCATGAGCAGTTCATTCCCGGTGCAGCAGAGTCCGGCCAGGTTAATCCCCTTGGCACCGACTGCATCGGCCTTAGAGAGTATTGCAGGATCATTGGCAGCTTTAAAAATCATTTCCGTTACTATGGGATTATGGCCGTGAACCAGGATGTTCACCTGATCTTCTCTCAGTACACCAAGATTGGCTTTTGACATCTTCGGTGTCGGTGTCCCGAAGATGCAGTCTGAAAGTTCAGTGCCGATCATGGAACCTGCCCAGCCGTCCGCAAGCGCTGTACGTGCTGCATGCAGAATTGTGTTAGGCGCATCGTTGTCACATCCCATGTGCGTTCTGTGCATCATCTCAGCGATCTCACGATCCACCCCACGGGGGGTTATGCCAAGATTCTGCCAGATGGCCCGCCGCTTTTCAGGGACTCTTTTCATAAAGGCCACCTCTGACTTTCTGCTACCGAAATCAGCATAAAAAGTATCCATCAGGTCCCTGGAAATATCCATAATCTTTCTGCCGTCAGTCTCAATGCCTACCTCCGCAGCAATCCTTGTGAGCTTTGGTTCGTCTGTGATCTTATAATCACTTGTAGTGCCTTCAACAATTGCCTCCAGCACCTCGATGAGGTCACGGCCGTGATCCGAGTGTCCTGCAGCCCCTCCTGCCACAAACC